>DATKBU010000136.1:0-17847 GCA_035513815.1 Egibacteraceae bacterium | reverse complement strand
CGTGCAGCTGGGGGGACTCGCGCAGCCACCCGTCGTGGGGCCGGGCGGCCGACTCGCCAGGCGCCACCGCGACCGCCTGGACGAACACGACGTCGTCCAGCCCTGGGGCGCGAGCGATGGCGTCGATCGCCGTCGTCTGGTAGCCGGCGGACCTGAGGGCGTCGGCGGCCCCATCCGCCATCGCGTCGTCATCGATCGGCTCCCATCCAGGGGTCTGCACCGCTAGCTCAGGTGACGGGAGCGCCCAGGGCGCCCCGAGTGGCGTCGGCCCGCCCGGCCCGACGCTCAACGGAATCGCGAAGCGCGCAGCGCGCGCGGTGTCCCAGCGGCCGTCAGCCCCCTCGACGATCACGGCGACGACGGTCACCACCGCTGCGTTCCCGGCTCGATGCAGTGACTCGGCCGCCGCGAGATCGACATAGCGCTCCTCGGCGCCGGAGGCATCGCCGTGCGGCAGCGGCCCGCTGAGCGCCGCGCGGACCGCGAGCACTGCCGCTGCCCGAAGCAGGTCTTCGTCCGCCGGCGACGCAGCCGCCGGCAACGCAGCCGCCGAGGACGCAGCCGGGCGCGGGTCCACACCGCCCAGGTTCGCGCCATCGGCTGCCGGCCCCTCGCCTGGCGGCGGCGCCCCCGGTGGCGCGCTCAGCGCCGCGGCCGGAGTCGAGCCGGCTGGCTGGGGCACCGGCGGTCCGACCGAACCGTCCCCAGGGGACAGGATCCACGCCGCGGCCACGACGGCGACCACCGCCCAGGGGACGAGCGCAAGTCCGAGCAGCAGCCCGCGCCCGGCACGGGCCCGTGGCTGCGGTGCGAAGCGGTCGCTTCGCGCGCCATCGTCGAGTCGGGGCGACCCCCGTGGCTCATCGTCGCCGTCATCGTGGTCGTCCCAGGCGTCGTCTCCGCCTTCCAGCCAGTCGGTGAATGGGTTGGGCATCGCGGTCCTTGCGGTCTCGTCGCAGGTCGTCGGCGTCCATCCGCCGCGCTAGTCAGCGTTTTATGAGACTGATTGACAGGTGTCAACAAGATTTAACAAGAACTGTAGAGTATCGACAGCTGCGGGAGGCGGTCTTCGCCGGCCGTCACCTAGACTCGCCTCCCGGCCGCAGTCGCCTAGGCCGGCGAGGAGACGGCAGATGACATCGGGAGGCGCCGGCGGAACGGTTCGCCGAGAGCTGAGCGCGGACCAGCGGCGCGAGGCGTTCGCGCAGGAGGCATTGCCGTTTCTCGATCAGATCTACTCAGCGGCGCTGCGCTACACCCGCAACCCCGCCGACGCAGAGGACCTCACCCAAGAGACGTTCGCGAAGGCCTTCGCCGCGTTCCACCAGTTCAGGCCAGGGACGAACCTGCGGGCGTGGCTGTATCGCATCCTCACCAACACCTATATCAACGCCTACCGCAAGGAGCAGCGGCAGCCTGCTGAGGTGTCGGCGGACGCTCACCAGCCCGGCCGAGAGGACGGATCCAGTGACTTCTCGCTGTACGACCGCGTCGCCGAGGCCACCTCCGCGCCGGCCGAGGTCGAGGTGCTGCGGCATCTGACGGATGACGAGGTCAAGGATGCGCTGGCGCAGCTGCCGGACACGTTCCGCATGGCGGTGTACCTCGCTGATGTGGAGGGGTTCAGCTACGCCGAGATCGCTGACATCATGGGGACTCCGGTGGGCACGGTGATGAGCCGGCTGCACCGCGGAAGAAGATCGCTGCACAAGGCGTTGTACGACTATGCGGTCAGGCGCGGGCTTCTCCCGTCGCCTGACGACCGGTCAGACCGGGTGCAGGAGGCGAGCGACGATGGATGACGTCTGCGGCGAGGTGCTGCGTGAGCTGCAGGTCTATCTCGACGGCGAGTGCAGCGGGCCGCTCGGCGATGTCATCCGCGCGCATCTCGGCGATTGCCCGCCGTGCATCGATCGCGTGGACTTCGAGCGCGAGGTGCGCGTGCTGATAGCCTCCCGATGCAGAGACTCCGCGCCGACGGATCTCGTTCAGCGAATCATGGGCTCCCTGCGCTTCGGGACCGGAGCGTGATGCCCTTCACGCGGCGAGGCGAGCGCAGGACCGAGGCGGGCGCATGACCAAGATCCTTGTCACGGGCGGGGCTGGATTCATCGGCTCCAACCTTGTGGACCGGCTCCTCGCTGACGGGCACGAGGTCGTGGCCGTTGACGATCTGTCGACGGGCAAGCTGCACAATCTCCAGGCGGCGCGCCGGGACCCGGGCCTGCCGCTCACCTTTCAGCGGATGGACATCGTGTCCGACGGGCTGGATCAGGTCATCGCTCGCGCCGCGCCAGAGGTGGTGATGCACCTCGCGGCGCAGATCGATGTCCGCAAGAGCGTCGCTGATCCGGTGCACGACGCGATGATCAATGTGGTCGGGACCGTCCGCCTGCTCGAGGCCTGTCAGAGGCACGGAGTGCGCAAGATCATCGCGGCTACGTCGGGCGGGTGCATCTACGGCGAGCCTGAGGTGGAGGAGCTGCCAGTCGCCGAGGACTACCCGGGGCGCGCCGAATCGCCCTACGGGGCCGGCAAGCGTGCCATGGAGGAGTACTTCCACACCTACGAAGCGCTGCACGGCCTGACCTGGACCTCGCTCGCCCTCGGCAACGTCTACGGGCCCCGCCAGGACCCGGGAGGCGAGGCGGGCGTCGTCTCCATCTTCGGAAGCCTGATGCTCTCCGGCGAGCCCGTAACGGTGTTCGGCGACGGCGAGCAGACGCGCGATTTCGTGTTCGTCGACGACGTCGCCCACGCCTTCACGCTGGCCTTGGATCGCGGCGAAGGGCTGCGGATCAACATCGGCAGCGGCGAGCACACCTCGGTCAATGAACTGGCGGCCGAGCTCGCGGCCATCACTGGCTACAAGCTGGACCCGGAGCACGCCCCCGCGCGCCTCGGAGAGCTGCGTCACATCGCGTTGGACGTGCGGCTGGCGAACGAGGAGCTCGGCTGGAAGCCCTGGACGACGCTGCCGGAGGGTCTCAAGGCGACCGTGGACTGGCTGAAGGGGTAGCAGGGTCGCGGTCCGGCGGCGAGCTCTCCTCAGGCCTGCGCCTCGTCCTCGGCTTCACCGGCGGTCCCGGCGAGCCGCCCCATCGCCGCAGCCGTACGGGAATGGCGTCCGCGCCGCCCGACCCCGCCGCGCATCAGCGCGACCACCAGCTGGGCTGCTCCCACCGCCAGCAGGACGTCGCCGAGGCTGATCACCGCGCGGATCGGCCGGACTGGATAGAGGTCGGCCAGGAACGTCAGCCGGTCGCCGTCCTCCAAGATGCGGTGCTTGCCGGGATCGAACGCGGCGTCGGGCGAGATGGCGAGGATCGCCTCGCGGGAAACCGGCATCGCCCCGTTTGCTGCGATGACAGCGATGTTCATCACGATGCCGATGAAGATCAGCGGCATGCCGGGAAGCCATCTGTTGCGCCACATGAAACCGAGCAGCGCCGCGTGGGAGGTCAGCAGAAGCGCTGGCCCCACGCTCGTGACCGGCCCGCCGGCCCCGCTGACCGCCGCCAAAATGCCCTGCGCGGCGACGGCCACCGCCAGCAGCCAGGTTCCGCGCAGGGAGACGCTGGCCATATTGGCGAGGCGTCCGCCGACGACATAGCCGATCGCCATCGCCGCCACGACAGTCAGAAGAACCAGGCTCATGGCGACATGGTGGCACACCGTCGCAACGGCACAAGTCGCAGCCCTGAAGGAGTCAGCGCAGGTCGCTGTTCTCGCCCGGCTGAAGCCCGTTCGGGTCCACAGTGGCGTCGTCCACCTGGTCCAGCGCCTCGACCGCCCAGGCCAGTCCGTCGCGCGGGTCGTGCACGGCCAGTCGCAGCGCCCAGCCGACCTCTGCCGACGGCGGCCCCCAGCGGACCCACTCCAGCTCGTCGAGCTGCGCGCCGAGTGCATCGCTGAGTGCCTGGAGGCCGTTGCGATCCGATGGCCATTCCAGGCCGGTGAGTGCAGCGGCGGCCCACCATGCGGCGAATCGCCCCGCGGCGCCGCCTCGGCGGTGGCCGTGCGCTCCGCCGCTCGCCCCCGTCCACTGCAGCCAGGAGATCGCGTCCGCCGCGGAGATGGGGAGCAGCGACGCCTGGGGCGCCAGCTGCGCCACCGCCGCGGGGGCATCGCCTTCGACCGCGATCGCCCGGACGACGCCTGAGGATTGGGACACCCAAGCCTCGACGACGTCCTGCAGCGCCTGGGCGCCCAGGTCGGGGGAGAGCAGCGAGCCCTCAGACAGCGCCGCCGGCTGCGGCAGCGCTCGGCGCGCGACCTCTGGCTGCGGGAACTGGGCGGAGCGGTCGCGATACACCGGCAGCTCGTACCTCGGCTCCCAGCCGGCGCCGCACAAGGGCAGCTCGCTCATCTCCGGCTCGCCGCGGCCTCGCAGATCCTCTCCGCGCAGCACGCGCTCCTGCGCGACCGCGCTGGCTGAGACAGGATCGCTCAAGTGGGGCTGCAGCGAGGCCCAGTCATGGGTGCTCGCCGCCACTTCTGTGAGCGGTCCGAGCGCGAAGCGGCCGGCGCCTGGGCGCAGCACCGCGGCGGCATGCGACGCCGGGCCCTCCAGCGCCAGGCGATAGTCGATGTGCGTTGCCACCGGCCACAGCTGCTTGCCCAGCTCCACAGCGTCTCGGCAGCGCCGCGCGAGGTCCGCGAGATCGTCCCACTCGCGTGTCGCGCACAGCCCGTCGACGCCGCGCAGAAGCGCGGCGACGTCCGCCGCGTCGACCAGGGCCTGAAGCGACTGCATGAGTCGGCAGCCTACTCATGCTGGCGCGTCGCCGATCGCCAGGCCTGCACGCGCCGCCGGCACTCGCGCGTTGAGCGCTGGGTCAGGGCGCTAACGCTTCGCTCTTTGAGCGCGGGATCAGGGCGCTAACGCTTCGCTCTTTGAGCGCTAGGCTTGCGGCCTCATGAGCGAGACCCCCCGCCCCCGCCGACGCGACGACGATGACGCCGCCGTCGTCGCGCTGCGCAACAAGCTCTCTGGCGTGCTCCGGCGGCTGCCCGCTGTCGAGCGCCAAGTCCTAGAGCTGCGCATGGGTCTTGTCGACGGAACCCCGCACAAGCCCGGCGAGGTCGCCGAAAGCCTCGGAATGACTATCCCCGAGGTCAAGCGCATTGAGGCGCGCGCGTTCGAGCGCATCCGCGAGGTCGGCCCCATCAAAGGGCTGGAGCGCTTCCTCGACGGCTGAGGGGTGGCTGGGCGGCCTCGGCCGAGAGGACCATTCGAAGTGGTTCAGTAACACGGCGCGCCTGCCGAACGTCGTAGGCGAGTGACTCTGCTGTATTGCAGGGTCCGGTATGTCCGTCGTGATGCTTGGGGTTGCAGTTGCTCAGCCGATCAATCGCCGTCGTGACTGTCTCCGCAGTCATGCTCGCGGCGCCGTTGGGAAGCGCCCAGTCGTCTGCCGCTTCGGCGCCCCCGGTCGTCAGCGAGCGCATCGACGGCCTGCCCTCAGACCTGTCGGGCGGGCAGTCCCCGATGGCGCTGCAGTCCGCTGGCGCGCTGTCGGCGCCCGTGAAGGCGCCGATCGCCTTCTCGCTGGTCGGCTTCGGCGCCCCTATGGGCGCCGAGGTCGAGTTCCGGACTTCGAACGACGGCAAGACCTGGGCGGATTGGGCTGAGGCGCATCACAGCGCCGACGAAGCGCCGGATCCTGTCGAGGCCTCTGGCCAGATGGCTCCACAGCAGCTGATGAGCGAGCCGTACTGGGTCGAGCGCGCCAGCTGGCTTCAGCTTCGCGTTCAGGGGGCGGCGCCCGAAGACGTCGAGGTGCACCTGATCGACTCCGCGGGCCTGTCCCGCAGCCTGGCGGGCAAAGCTGCAGACTCCATCAGCGCAGCGTTCCGCGGCGCCGGCCAGCCCGCCGCGGCCACGGTCGGGGCCCCGGCGATCGTCACACGGGCTCAGTGGGGGGCCGACGAGTCGATCCGGGAAGGCAGCCCTTCGCATGCGCGTCGCGCGCGTGTGGGGTTTGTGCACCACACCGCCGGGACCAATGACTACAGCGCCTCCAGCTCCCCAGCCATCGTCCGCGGCATCTACCACTACCACGTCCAGTCCAGGGGGTGGAGCGACATCGGCTACAACCTGCTGGTCGATCGCTTCGGCACGGTGTTTGAAGGCCGCTACGGAGGAGTCGACAAGGCGGTCATCGGTGCGCATGCGGGCGGGTTCAACACCGGGTCGTTCGGCGTTTCGCTGATGGGCACGTTCGACGGGGGCGCTCCGCCGTCCGCGGCGATGCAGGCGCTGGCCGAGGTGCTCGCGTGGAAGTTCGATGTGCACCACATCGACGCAGGCGCGACGGTGCAGGTGGAGAGCCTCGGCTCGACCCGCTACGCCAAGGGGACGAAGGTCAACCTCAGCACCGTCTCGGGGCATCGGGACGTCTCGCTGACCGCATGCCCGGGAGGGTCGCTGTACAGCTTGCTGCCGGACCTTCGCAGGAGTGTGCTCGACCTGGCGAGCAGCATGTTCATCGATCCCGAGGTCAGCCCGCTGGCGGACGCGGTCGCTGAGGATGACGCGGCCAAGCCGTTCACCTTCAGCACACGGCTTCGACCGTCCGGATCCTGGAATTTGAAGGTGAGCGCGCCCGACGGCGCGATCGTGCACACGGCCAAGGGCTCTGGCGCCACCGCGGCCTCGACCTGGCAGCCGCCTGCCGGCGCCGACTACGGGCGCTACACCTTCGCCTTCTCAGCCTCGGGCCGGCGCACGGCACAGGGGTACTTCGACCTCGTCAAGCCGCTGGTGGACGTCCTGGACCGGGTCGGCGCCCGCTCCGATCCAGTCAGCGCAGCCGTGGACGTCTCCAAGCTGGCCTTCCCGGAGGCCGCCGGCACATCGCATGCCGTGCTCGCGCGCTCTGATGTCTTCGCCGACGCCATGGCGGGCGGGCCGCTGGCCGGCGCTGATGGGCCGGTCCTGCTGACGGCCAGGGATGCGCTCGACTCCCGCGTCGACGCGGAGCTGGAGCGTGTGCTGCGCCCAGACGGCACCGTCTTTGTCCTCGGCGGGTCGGCGGCGATCAGCGACGCGGTTGTCGCGACGTTGGAGCAGCGCTGGAACGTCGTGCGCCTGGGCGGACGGGAGCGCACCGAGACGGCCGCGGCCGTGGCGGGCGCGGTGCTCGAGCGCTCAGGCAAGAAGACCGTGCTGCTGGCGCGCGCGGGCCCTGACCCGATCTCGCCGTGGGCGGATGCGCTGGCGGGCGGCGCCTACGGGGCGGCCAATGGCCTGCCCGTGCTGCTGACTGACACCGACAAGCTCTCGGCCGCGGCGGCCGCGGCGCTGAAGGACCTCGGAATCACCAGCACGATCGTCCTCGGCGGGGAGGCTGCAATCTCCGCAGAGGTGGCCAGTGCCGTGCCCGGGCCCACGCGCGTGCAGGGGCGCGACCGCTCAGAGACCGCTGCCGCCATCGCGTCCAGGCTGTGGAACCGGCGCAGCGCAGGCGACGGCGACCGCTTCATCGTGACTGGCGGCTATCGCCAGGATGCGTGGGCGCTTGCGCTCATCGCGTCCCCGCTGGCCGCCCAGCAGGGCGCTCCGGTGCTGCTGCTGGCCGCCGACAGCGTTCCTCCGGGCACGCGCGACTATCTCGACGGCCTCGGCTACGGTACGCAGCGCATGGGCGCCGGCTGGGTGCTCGGTCCGCAGGCCGCGGTCAGCGACTCGACGGTCCAGGCCGTCTCGGCGCTGCTGCAGTGACGCGACTCGCTCAGCGCGCGCCGAGCCGCGCGCGAGGCGAGGAGATGAAGTTGGTCGAGGTCGTGGCCCAGATGGTGGCCAGCGTGGTCGAGGTCCGAGTCGCCGAGGGCTCTGCGGTGTCACAGGGGGATGTCCTGCTGCTTGTGGAGTCGATGAAGATGGAGATCCCCGTTCTGGCGCCGTCCGCCGGCATCGTCGCCGAGCTTCGGGTGGCGCCTGCAGATGTCGTCGAGGAAGGGGACATCCTCGCGGTGATCCGCACAGGCGAATAGCCCCGGCGGCTGCGGAGCACGTTCGGGTCGACGCCTCCGAGCGTGCGATTGGGCGGCTCTGAGCGCCTGCGCCGCGGCGGGCGGAGCCACGGCGGTAGCATCCTGGTCATGTCCGTCCTGAAGGATCTGCTTGCGGGCGCGGCGCAGATCGATGACGCGACCGTCGACCATCTTCAGCTGCTGCTGGGCGAGTGGCAGACGCTCGCGGATCTGTCCTTCGCCGACTTGCTGCTGTGGGTCCGCGGCGAGATGGATGGTCGCCCTGCCTATCTGTGCGTCGGTCAGATGCGCCCCTACACGGCGCAGACCATCTATCACGAAGACCTCGTCGGGCTGGCGATCCGGGTCACCGACCGCCCGATGGTGGGACGGGCGTTCGATGAGGAGCGGGTGATCCGCGATGCCGATCCTGACTGGTCCACTGGTGTGCCAGTGCGTGAGGAGGCCATCCCGGTTCGCTTCCGGGACCAGGTCATTGCCGTGGTCACGCGGGAGGCCAACGTCTCCACCGCGCGGGCGCCGTCTGAGCTGGAGCTGACCTACCTGCAGTCGGCCGGGGAGCTGGCGCAGATGCTGGCCGAGGGCACCTTTCCCTACGAGGGCGACGATCCGGATGCGCGTGAGCTGTCACCGCGCGTGGGGGACGGGATCATGCGCGTCGACGGCCACGGGCTCGTGTCGTACGCCTCGCCCAACGCCGTCTCGGCGTATCGGCGCCTCGGCAGCATGGACAATCTCGTCGGCGCGCATCTGTCGGAGTGCGATGAGGGCCACGAGGAGCTTTCAGAAGGGCTGGCCGACGGGCGGCCCGTCGAGACCGAGATCGAGCGCCTGGGCGCGATCGTGCTGCGGCGCCTCCTGCCGCTGATCAGCGAGGGCAAGGTTGTCGGCGGCCTTCTGCTGATTCGCGAGGTCACTGAGCTGCGCCGCCACGAACGGGCCCTGCGGCTCAAGGACGCGACGATCCGCGAGATCCACCACCGAGTCAAGAACAACCTGCAAACGGTGGCTTCGCTCCTGCGGCTGCAGGCGCGCCGCGTGAAGTCGCGCGAGGGGCGGGACGCGCTGAACGAGAGCGTGCGACGGATCTCCTCGATCGCGCTGGTTCATGAGACGCTGAGCAAAGAGTCGCGCCAGCGGGTGCGCTTCGAGAAGATCGCGCGCCAGATCGTGGACCTCCTGGCCGACGGCCTCATCGACCCCGACTCCCCGATTGTGTTCGAGATGGAGGGCACGGCAGGCGACCTGCCCGCCGAGATCGCCACCCCGCTCGCGCTGGTCGTCACCGAGCTGCTTCAGAACTGCGTCGAGCATGCCTTCCCTGACCGGGTCGAGGACGCGGCCCGGCCGGCCGAGGTCGTGCGCATCGGGTTCGAGCGGCGATCCGGGATCCTCCGCGTCGTCGTCGAGGACAACGGCGTCGGCCTCCCGGAAGGCCGAAGCCTGGACTCGGTGGCGAACCTGGGCCTGCAGATCGCGCGCACGCTGGTCGAGAGCGAGCTGCACGGGACGATGATGGCCGTCCCCTCGGAGGGCACGGCCATCGAGCTGATGGTCCCGCTGGGCTGAGACGGGAAAGGCGAACGCCGGGCCCGAGGGCCCGGCGTCAGATCGCAGGCAGCGTCAGCCGGCCAGGCGGCGCCGCCGCTGGCGGGCGCGGCGCAGGGTGCGTCGCTCGTCCTCGTTCATCCCGCCCCAGACACCGGCGTCCTGGTTGGTGTCCAGAGCCCATTCCAGGCATGCCTCGACGACCTCGCAGCCACGGCAGACTGCCTTTGCGCGCTCGACCTGCTCCAGAGCCGGACCAGTGGTTCCGATCGGGAAGAACAGCTCGGGGTCCTCGTCAAGGCAGGCCGCCTTCTGGCGCCAATCCATGATCATGCTCGCTTTCTCGCGGGAACTCTCAGAAAATCGTGTAGGTCCTACGCCAGCCGCCCGGGGGCATCGTCGCGCCCTCGGCCCGCAGGGGCCTTGTGAAGCGGCTCACAAGGACCATAACGTAGGCGCTCGCGCAGGTAAAGGGTTTCGACCAGAGAATTTGTGCCCGCGCCGCCGCGGACGGCTCTGGCTGGCCCGCCCTCGCCGCGCTCCCAGCGACGGACGCGGAACCGCTGATGCCGACGCTGCGGCCGCAGATGCGCTAGCCGCGGGCGTCGGCGTCGGCGCGTCGGTCGGGCTCGGATCAGTCGCGGCGCTCTCCTCCGGCGCGGCGGTCGCGGTCGGGGATGGGCTTGCCCCGGGATTCGCCGTTGAGGGCGTCGGAGAGGGCGTCGGAGCGGGGGAGGGATCCGCTAGCGCCGTCGACGTCTCTGTATGAAGCGGGCAGAAGTATCCGGGCAGCTCGCCGCGGAGCCCGGTGACCTCCTTGGTGAGCGGGCACCACTGGGTCGCGAGCCCTCCGCTGGTCGGATCGATCTCAAGGGTGACCTGAAGATGCTCGGGATAGGGGAATTCCAGGATCGGCTCTCCCTCGTGCGCCGCCATCATGAACTCTCGCCAGATGCGCGCCGGCCAGGTGCCGCCCTCCACGCGCGACACGCCGTGGATTCCCACCAGCGGCCGCCGCTGATTTGGATAGCCGACCCACACGGCGGTCGACAGCTGCGGGGTGTAGCCCACGAACCACGCGTCGGTGTAGTCCTGCACGGTGCCCGTCTTGCCCGCGGCCGGGCGGTCCAGGCGGGCGCGCCGGCCGGTGCCCCGCTCGATGACCTGGCGCAGAGTATCGGTGGCCACCCATGCGCTTTCTGGGTCCACTGGGATCTGCGGGTCGTCGTGGGGTTCCCAGAGCAAATCGCCGTCGGCGTTCTCGATCCAGGCCACTGGCGTCGCCGGGATATGCACGCCCCCCGTGGCCAGCGTCGCGTACGCCGACGCCATGTCGAGCGGGTTGACTCCCTCGCGCAGCCCGCCCAGGACAATCGCCGGATTGTCTCCCACCTCCGAGGTCACGCCCATCGCCCCCGCCTGGCCGGCGATCCGAGCCCCGCCGAGCTCCAGCGCCAGGCGCGCGAAGGCGCCATTGCTGCTGCGCACGGTCGCCTCGCGCAGCGACAGCTTGCCGGCGGTCTGGCTCCGCACTCTCCAGGTGTCGCGCCCGCCGAGCGACAGCAAGCCCGAGCCGGAGTCGTACAGATCGTCGGGATGCGCGCCCGATCGCAGTGCGGCGACCAGCGCGAACGTCTTGAAGATGCTGCCCGGCTGGCGCTGGGCCTGGGTGGCGAGGTCGAATTGGCTGACCGCGAAATCACGACCCCCGACGGTGGCGACGATGTGACCGTCGGACGGGCGCACGACCGCGAGCGACACCTCCGGGTCGTCAGGGCCCGACCAGAACGCCGCCGCCGCCGCCTCGGCCTTGCGCTGCAGATCCGGGACGATGGTCGTGTGGATCCGCAGCCCTCCGCCCAGGAGCTGGCGAACCCGGCTCGCCTCGTCTGGCCCGAGCCGCTCGTCGGAGATGAGCGCGCGCTTGACGTGCTCGACGAAATACGGGAACCGCGTGAGCGGCGGCGGCGGCTTGGGCTGCACGCCCAGCGGCGACGCGGCGAGCTCGCGCGCCAAGTCGGCGTCGATGGATCCGACCTCGACCATCGCGCCCAGCACTGACGCCCGGACCGCCGCGGCCCTCTCGGGATGCTCGTAGGGCGAGGCGCTCTCCGGGGAGCGGATCAGTCCCACCACCAGCGCGGCCTGCGCCAAGTCGAGCTCGGCGACGTCGATCCCGAAGTAGGTGCGCGCCGCGGCCTGGATGCCGTAGGCGCCCGCGCCTAGGTAGACGGTGTTGAAATAGTCGACCAGGATCTCGTCCTTGGTCTTGTCCTTCTCGAGATTGCGCGCCAGATGGGCCTCGAGCGCCTTGCGCTCCAAGGTCTCCTCGGCCTTTGGGAAGTAGCGGTTCTTGATCAGCTGCTGGGTAATCGTCGAGCCGCCCTCCACGATGTGGCCCGCCCGCTGATTCGCGAGCGCTGCGCGCGCGATCGCGCGCAGATCCACGCCATCGTGGGACAGGAACCGGCGATCCTCCGCTGCGATGACTGCGTCCACGAGCACGTCGGGGAGGTCCTCGCGCTTGACCTTCTCGCGATTGTCCAGACGAAGCGTCGCGATGAGCGAGCCGTCGGCGGCGTACACCAGGCTCTGCTCAGGCGTGTCGATCGGCTTGAGGTCAATCGGGGCAGTGTCGACCGTCACCAATTGACCGCACCCGCTCAACAGCAGGCACAGGGGCACCGTCAGCCACAGGGATCGACGCATGCAGGAGTTCTCGTCGCACGACGTGCAAAGGTGAAGCCGCCAGATGGCGGCATCAGTACTCGGCGTCGCCCTCCATGCCGTCGCGCAGGAACTCCAGGATGCGCGTGAGGAGCCGGGACACGTGCATCTGGCTGATCCCCACGTCCTCGGCGATCTTCGACTGGGTCATCCCCTTGAAGAACCGGAGATAGAGGATCTTGCGCTCGCGCTCGGGAAGACGCTCGATCAGCGGGGCGAGTGAGGCGAAATACTCGAGGTTGTCCAGACGGAAGTCGTCCTCGCCGATGCGGTCCATCCGCATCGGCGCGTCCTCTTCCTCGCCTCCAGTGGGCGCATCCAGCGAGGTCGTCGAGTACGCCTGCCCGCTCTCCAGCGCCTCCAGCACCTCTTCCTCGGACACCCCGGCCGCCTTGGCGATCTCGGGAACGGTCGGCGAGCGGCCGAGGTCCTGGGTGAGCTGGGCCACAAGCTTGTTCAGCCGAAGCGAGAGCTCCTGGAGCCGGCGCGGCACGCGCACCGCCCAGCCCTTGTCGCGGAAATAGCGCTTGAGCTCCCCGACGATTGTCGGCGTGGCGTAGGTCGAGAACTCCACGCCTCGGCCCAGGTCGAAGCGATCGATCGCTTTCAGCAGCCCGACGCTGCCGACCTGGACGAGGTCGTCCAGCGGCTCGCCGCGGTCCTTGAAGCGCTTGGCGAGATACTCGACCAGCGGCAGGTGGAGCTTGGCGAGCTCAGCCCGGATGCTCTGGTCGCCGGTCTCGCGCAGCTCGGCGAAGAGCCGCTTGGTGTCCTCGCGGCTGTACGTGGTCATGCCTCTTCCTGCCGCCGAGCGAGCAGCCGATGCTTGGTGAGCACGATGACGGCTCGACCGTGCTCGGTCTCGACATGCAGCTCGTCGGCCAGGGCCTGCAGGATCCGCCAGGAGAACGAGGTCTCGTCGAGCACCGGGTCCTCGGCGCGGATATCGGCCGCGAGACGGATCTCCACGCCTGAATCGGTAGCCGTGACCTCCATGGTCAGGTGGTCGCTGTCGCTGCGCCGCAGGAGCTGGATTCCCGCTTCCTCGACCGCCATCCGCAGATCGTCGACCTGCTCGAGTGTGAAGTTGTCGCGGGCGGCGATGCCGCTGACTGCAGTTCTCAGCACCACGAGATTGCTGGCGGTGGGTGGGACTCTCACGGTCACGGTCTCGCGCGTCACATCGCCTCGCTCGTCGTCTTCCCGTCGGGTCACAAGTTCCTTGCCCGTTGGACGCCCGGCCTTCACACTTCGGCAGGCCACGGTCGTTGACGAAGCCTACTGCAACCCCGACTCAGCGCAGCCACGCCAGGAGGGCCGGCCGGACATGGGAATGAATCTCGACGCGTACTACCGAGGGCTTGCCAGCGAGCGCCTCCAGGAGCTGGGCGATCGTCTGCTCGCGCTGTCGCGGGAGGCGGAGCAGGCAAGCGCCCACGACGCGGCGTGGCACCTGTCCGACCTGGCGACTCAGCTGCTCGAGATGGGGCTCGAGGTGGCCGACAAGACGACGCCGTCCGACGGCGCCGAAGGCGCCTGACGCCGTGGGCTGACGCTCGCGATCGCCCTAAGGCGACGGTTGCGTGCGTTCGCGCTCACCCGTGATCGAGAACGCACGCGGCATCGGGCGCGGCTGAGCCCTTCTGCTGGCACGGGGCCAATCCCGCCCGCTGCTGTCGCACCCGGCCTCTATCGTGGAGACGATGCCCGGCGACCCGTTGCAGCACTTCTCCGCGCCCACCCAGGCGTGGTTTCGCAGCGCCTTCGCCGCGCCCACGGACGCCCAGGCCCGTGCGTGGGAGAGCCTGGCGACCGGAGCCAGCACGCTCGTCAGCGCCCCTACGGGCTCTGGCAAGACGCTGGCGGCCTTCCTTGTCGCGATCGACCGGCTGCTCACCGCGCCCCCGCCCGCGAAAGGGGCGGGCTCGCGCGTGCTGTACGTCTCGCCGCTGAAGGCGCTGGTCTACGACGTCGACCGCAACCTTCGCGCCCCGCTGGCCGGGATCGCGCGGGAAGCGGGCCTGCTGGGGGCGCCGCTGTCGCCGGTGACGGTCGGGATGCGCACCGGGGACACCTCGTCTCAGGAGCGACAGCGAATGGCGCGCCGCCCTCCTGACATCCTCGTCACCACGCCAGAGTCGCTGTTCCTGCTGCTCACGTCCGCTGCGCGCGAGATGCTGGCGGGCGTTGAGACGGTGATCTTGGACGAGGTGCACGCCGTCGCGGCGACCAAGCGAGGGGCGCACCTGGCGCTGTGCATCGAGCGGCTCGAGGAGCTGGCGGCGGCGCGCGGGGGACCGGGCCTGCAGCGCATCGGCCTGTCGGCCACCCAGCGCCCGCTTGAGGAGGTCGGGCGCTTCCTGGCCGGCGGCGCGGCCGGCGCCGATGGCGCCTGGGCCCCCCGGCCGGTCCGGATCGTCGAGTCGGCGTCAGAGAAGTCGCTGGACCTGGAGATCATCGTCCCCGTCGAGGACATGAGCCGTCTCGGCGAGACCATCGAGGTCCCGCCCACCGGCCCGGTGAGCATCGGCGATCAGAGCCGGCGGTCGATCTGGCCGGCGGTGCACCCGCGCATCCTTGATCTGGTGATGGCGCACCGCTCGACCATCGTGTTCGTCAACTCCCGGAGGCTTGCTGAGCGCCTGTGCGCGCGGCTGAACGAGCTCGCTCAGGAGGCGGCCGAGGAGGACGCGCAGAGCCCAGACGACGGGCCCGCGCCGATCCTGGCGCGCGCGCATCACGGCTCGGTCGCACGAGAGCAGCGGCTCGGAATCGAGGAGGACCTCAAAGCGGGCCGCCTGCGCTGCGTCGTCGCGACGTCTTCGCTGGAGCTCGGGATCGACATGGGCGCGGTCGACCTCGTCATCCAGGTCGAGTCGCCGGGGTCGGTGGCCAGCGGCGTGCAGCGCATCGGCCGCGCTGGGCACCAGGTCGGGGCGCCGAGCGTCGGCAAGATCTTTCCGAAGTATCGGGGCGATCTCGTCGAGTGCGCCGTGGTGGTGCGGCGGATGCTGCGCTCGGAGATCGAGGAGACCCGGATCCTGCGCAACCCGCTGGATGTGCTGGCTCAGCAGATCGTCGCGATGGCCGCGATGGATGCGTGGGACGTCAATCGCCTTCACGCGCTCGTGCGCCGCGCCGCGGGCTTCGCTGATCTGTCGCGGGCGCAGCTGGACGGGGTGCTCGACATGCTCTCGGGACGCTATCCCTCCGACGAGTTCGCCGAGCTCCGCCCGCGGCTGAACTGGGACCGAGTCGCGGATCGGATCACGGGACGGCCCGGTGCGCAGCGACTCGCCGTCACCTCCGGCGGCACGATCCCGGACCGTGGTCTGTACGGGGTGTTCATCGCCGGCGAGGGCCCCAGTCGGGGTGAGGGCGGCCGCGTCGCGGCCGCCGGTGGGCGGGGATCCAGACGGGTTGGGGAACTCGACGAGGAGATGGTGTACGAGACGCGGCCCGGCGAGACCTTCACGCTCGGGTCGAGCACCTGGCGCGTCGAGGACATCACCCGCGACCAGGTGCTGGTGACGCCTGCCCCCGGCCAGCCGGGGAAGATGCCGTTCTGGCACGGCGATGGGCCAGGGCGGCCGATCGAAGTGGGCCGGGCCGTCGGGGCATTCGTGCGCGAGATCGGCGACCTGCCCGCCGATGAGGCGATCACGCGCCTGGCCGGCGAGTACGGCTTGGACGATCTCGCTGCGGTGAATCTCGTCGCTTATCTCGCCGATCAGCGCGAGGCCACCGGCTCGCTGCCGAGCGACCGCTCGTTGGTGATCGAGCGCTTCCGCGACGAGATCGGGGATTGGCGCGTCGTGGTGCTCTCGCCGTTCGGGGGTCCAGTCCATGCCCCGTGGGCGCTTGCCATCGAGGCGCAGGCGCGCGAGCGCCTGGGCCTGGACGTGCAGACCATGCACGCCGACGACGGGATCGTGGTGCGCGTCCCGGAGGCCGACGAGGCCCCGCCGGCCGACCTCGTGCTGGTGGACCCGGAGCGGGTGCAGGACCTGGTGATCTCACGGCTGGGTGGCTCGGCGCTGTTCGCCGCCCGGTTCCGCGAGTGCGCGGCGCGGGCGCTGCTGCTGCCGCGGCGCCGCCCGGGCGGGCGCACGCCGCTGTGGCAGCAGCGCCAGCGCGCCGCCGATCTGCTCGCGGTCGCCAGCCGCTACCCCAGCTTCCCGATCACCTTGGAGACCTACCGCGAGTGCTTGCGCGACGTGTTCGACGTCCCCGCCTTGATCGAGATCCTGTCCGGCGTCGCGTCTCGGCGGATCCGCACGGTCCAAGTCGAGACGCCTGTCGCCAGCCCGTTCGCCTCGTCGCTGCTGTTCGACTACATCGCGGGCTACATGTACGACGGCGACACTCCGCTTGCGGAGCGCCGGGCGCATGCGCTGAGCCTGGACCGCGAGCTGCTCGCCGAGCTGCTCGGCAGCGACGAGCTGCGCGAGCTCATCGATCCCGATGCCCTCGACGCGGTCGAGGCAGAAGCCCAGCGGCTCGCGCCGGACCGTCTCGCGCGCGGGATCGACGGTGTTCACGACCTGCTTCGCCAACTCGGCGACCTGCGCGCCGACGAGGTGAGGGCGCGCTGCGAGGGCGACTCGGGTCCGCTGCTGGACGCGCTGGAGTCGGCGCGGCGCGCCTACCGGCTGCGCATCGCCGGCGAAGAGCGCTGGGTAGCCGTCGAAGACGCCGCGCGCTTCCGCGACGCACTCGGGCTGCCGCCGCCCCCCGGGATGCCCGACGCCTTCCTCGAGCCAGTCGAGCGGCCCATGATCGATCTGGTCGCTCGCTACGCGCGCACCCACGGCCCGTTCGAGGCGTGGGAGGTCGCCGAGCGGCTGGCGCTGCCGCGCGACGCGGTCGAGCTCAGCCTGAAGGAGCTGGAGCGCGAGGGCCGGGTGCTGGCTGGCGCGTTCAGACCGGCGGGCACACGTTCGGAGTGGTGCGATGCGGAGATCCTGCGCCGGCTGCGCCGCCGCTCGCTCGCTGCGCTGCGGCGCGAGGTCGAGCCCGTCGGGGCCGACGCGCTGGTCCGGTTCCTGCCGGCCTGGCAGGGCGTCGGGGACCGCGCCACGGGTGTCGATCGGGCGCTCGAGGCGGTGGAGCAGCTGTCGGCTGCGCCGATCCCCGCCAGTGTCCTCGAGCGGGACGTCCTCAGCGCCCGAGTGCGCGACTACAGCCCTTCGTGGCTCGACGAGCTGTGCGCTTCTGGCGAGGTCGTGTGGATCGGCCGCGGGCCGCTGGGGCCGGGCGATGGGCGGATCTCGCTGTATCTGCGGGACCAGGTGGCGCTGCTGGCGCCCGCTCTGGCGACCGCGGAGGCGCTCGAGGCGGAGCCGTGGTGGAGCGCCCGCCACGCCGGGCTTCTCGCGGAGCTGTCGTCCCGGGGCGCATCGTTCTGGCCTCAGCTGCACGCCGCCGCGGGCGGCGGCGATGAGGCCGAGGCGGTCGATGCCCTGTGGGACCTGGTTTGGGCCGGGGTGGTCACCAACGACCCGGTTCAGCCGCTGCGCGCCGCGGCGGGCGGCGCCGACTCGCGGGCGCGACGCCGCGCGGGGCGCGGCCGGC
>DATKBU010000135.1:0-11788 GCA_035513815.1 Egibacteraceae bacterium | reverse complement strand
GACCGCCGTGTCCTCGAGTTCGCGGAAGGGTGACAGGCTTTCCTCGTCAGGGTCCGAGGGGTCGGCGGCGCCCACCTGCTCGGCGACGCCTCGGGGGCGGTCTCGGCCGGGGTCGTCGCGGTCTCCTGCGGCTGCGGCGGCTCTGCGACGGCCTCGTCGTCGCCGGCGCTGCGAACCGCCGTCAGGGCCAGCGCGCCGATGATGGCCGCGCACCCGATCGCGGCCGCGATCGCCAGCAGCCGCTGCCGCTGCCGGCGGCGGGCGGCCTCGGCCCCGAAGGTTCCCGCGATGGCGGCATCGCCGACGTCGCCCTCCAGGTAGTCGAGCGCCGACTCGGCGGGCGGCACTGGCTCGCCGCCTGCCGGGGCAGCGACCGCCCCGACCGGCTCAGGCTCGGCGACCGCCGCCAGCGGCTGCTTGGTGAAGTGAACCGTTCCGCGCTCCAGGCGCAGCGGCGCAAGCTGGTTGCCGTTCGCGCGCAGATCGGCGTTGACGTCCTCGACCCAGCGCTGGATCTCGTCGCCGCCGAGGAAGCCGGGCACATTTGAGGTGTCGACCACCAGCTGGCCGTCGCCGCTGACCGACACGGTCAGCGGCAGGCTGACGAACCCCCAGCCCACGGTGACGTCGAACTCGCCGTCCCCGGAGCCCGGCTCCACCGTGATTTCAGGCGCGCTGTCCACCCCAGGAAGATCCGGTGCCGGCAGCCAGGTGGAGTCGGACGGGTCGAGGCGCAGCGAATCCGACGTGCAGCGCACGAACGCTCGGACGCTGTCCGGCACCCCCTCCGGCAGCTGCGCGCGCGGCCTGCGGCTCCCGCCAGCTCCGTCACCCATCCCGGTCTCCCGCATCCGCGCGCGAGCCCGCCCCGCCGCGCAGTCGCCATTGTTCCAGGGCCCACCCGGGGGGTCAATCCGCCATGCAGCGGATCTGGGTGTGGCCGGCTGCCGATGACCACGGCATCTTCACCGAGCCGTGCGGCGTGTAGGTTCCAACCGATGCGATCGATGATCCGACACGAGGCCCGCTACCACCCTTCGGGCACGGCGGAGGCGTCATGACCGCCGCTCCGCGAGACTCGGAGTGACTCAAGCCGAGCGCCCGGCATGGGTCGATGAGCGGCTGTACCCGTTCACCAGCCGGTTCCTCGACCTCGACGGTTGTCGCGTCCACTACGTCGACGAAGGGCAGGGACCCGTCCTGCTCATGCTGCACGGGAACCCGACCTGGTCGTTCCTGTACCGGAACATCATCCAGGGCCTGCGCGGCCGCTTCCGCTGCATCGCTGTGGACTACCCGGGCTTTGGCCTGTCGACCGCGGCGCCCGGCTACACGTTCACGCCGGATGAGCACGCCGAGGTGGTCCAGCGCCTCATGGCAGGCCTCGGGCTCAGTGCGGTGACGCTGTTCTTGCACGACTGGGGAGGTCCAATCGGCTTGAGCGCGGCGGCCCGCGACCCGCAGCGGATCCGGGCTCTGATCATCGGCAACACCTTCGCCTGGTCGGTCGACGGGTTCCGGCACTTGCGAATCTTTTCTCGCGTGTTCGGCGGTCGCGTCGGCGGCTTCGCGATTCGCCGCTTCAACGCGTTCGTCAACCTCGTCATCCCCGCCGCCACCCGCCGGCGCCTGTCGCGGGCCGAGATGGAGCACTACCGCAGGGCGCTGCCCAGCGCCGAGGCCCGCGCTGGCTGCGCCGCCTTCCCGACGGCGCTCCTTGCGAGTCGAGCGTTCCTGAGCGACGTGGACTCCGGTCTTGCCTCACTACGCGATCTTGAAGCGCTGATTGTGTGGGGCGACGGCGATGTCGTCTTCCGCGCGGGCGTGGAGCGCAAGCGCTTCGAGAAGGCGTTTCCGCGCGCCACGGTGGTCGAGCTGCCCAGGGCCAAGCACTACATCCAGGAGGACGCCCCGGCCGAGATCGTTGCGGCCATCGAGAGCTGGTGGGGCGCCACAGGGCCAGGCCAGCGGTAGATCCTCATCGGGCAGCGGATGTCGCGGCTTGCCGCATCCCCGGTCGCCTCAGGCCAGCGCCTCATCCTCGACGGCGCTGGGCGCTGGCACTCGCGGCCGGGCAGTCGGTCGCATTCCGGACAGCGCGCCCACATACACGCCGAGGATCACCAGCGCTCCGCCGGCGACCACCTCGGGGGTGACGGGCTCGTCCAGCAGCAGCGCGCCCATGCCCACGGTCACGACCGGCATGAGCGTCCCCGCGTAGGCCGACGCGGAGGCTGTCCAGCGCTTGATCACGAACAGGAAGAGCGCGAAGAGCGCCACGGAGCCCACGGCGACCAGCCAGGCCAGAGCCACCCAGGTGCGGGCGAGTCCGGGCAGCGCCCAGGACTCCTGGAACAGCGCCGACGCGAGCAGCAGCCCCACGGATCCCACGGCCATTCCCACCGCGTTGGTGGTGATGGGATCGCTCTTCGGGAAGCCCTTCACGAGCACAGTCGCCTCGGCAGCTGCGAAGGCTCCGGCGACGGCGGCGAGCAGCGGCAACAGCGGAAGATCGCCCCCGAGGGTCCGCAAGCTCAGCACCGCGATGCCGCCGAGCGCCAGCACCCCGCCGGCGACGCCGCGCATGGTGAATCGCTCCTGGCCGTGCAGCACCGCCAGCACCAGGGTGATCAGCGGAAGGGAGGCCAGGATCACCGAGGTCATCCCCGCGCTGATCCCGAGCAGAGCGAAGTACCTCAGCGCGTAGAACAGCCCGAAGCCGAGCATGCCGTAGATGGCGGCCCCTGCGAGCGCTCTCCCGCGCGGCAGGTCCATTCCCCGGATCCGCGCGATCGCGAAGAAGACCAGCGCCCCGGCGGCGAACCGCGTCCCGGCGCCGAACAGCGGCGCCAGCTCGACATTGGAGAACTTGACCGCGATGAAGTTCATCCCGCCGATGAGCACGGTCGCGGAGAAGGCGGTCATCGTGATGCGACCTGGTCCCGTGATCTGCGGTTCCATCTCGGACCTCCCCTATGAGTCGGCGCTCCTCAGTAACGCATCCCGGGAGCCCCGGCGCATCGGGCGTTCACCCCATCTTTCAGATCACGACACCTCGAGCATCGCACCGGGCGGAGGCGCCAGCCCGTGATGGAGGGCGAACACCGCCGCTCCCGCTCTCGTGGAGATCCCCGCCTTGGCGTAGATGTTCTCGACGTGGCGGCCGACGGTCTTGGGGGAGATCACCAGCTGGCTTGCGACTTGGCGGTTCGATCTTCCTTGGCTGATCAGCCGCAGAACTTCCACTTCCCGGTCGGTCAGCCCGGCCGGCCAGGTCCGACGGCGCGGCGCGCCCTTCTCGCCGGCGGCGGCGAGCACGGCCTCAGCCGCAGCCGCGTCGAAGCCTCCTGAGGTCGCGAGGTCGCGGAGCTCGGCCGCAGCCTCACGCGATGCCATCGCCGGTCGCCAGGGCCGCTCCGACGCCATCGCCACGTACGCGCCTGCGGCGGCCACGAGTCGGGCCGACTGCGGCAGCTGCGATCCCGCCAGCCCACGGTGGTAGCCGCCTGCGTCCATGCGCTCGTGATGCGCGGCTGCGACAGATCCATGAGACGACAGTCCCTCGCAGCGGGCGAGGATCCGCTCGGTGAGATACGGGTGGAGCCTGACGCGCTCCCACTCGCCCTCGGTGAGCGGGCCCTGCTTCTCGAGGACGGAGTTGGAGACCCCGGTCATCCCGAGCTCCTGCACCAATGCCGCGGCGCCGACGGCCGCAGTCTCCTCGGCGCTGAGGCCGCTTGCAGTGGCCGCCTGCGTGGCCAGCTCGGCCACCGCCCGGGAGTACCCATGGGTATAGCGGCTCTTGATGTCCGCGAAGTCGCCGAGGCATTTCAGGGCGTCATCAAATCCATCGCCTCGGAGCACTCTGGGGCTCGGGTCGGCCGCGATGACCGCATCCCAGCTGGACTCAGAGCGCGCGTCGTCGAGCAGCTGGAAGCCGTGGGCGAGGAACGCGTCAACCACCTTGGGGGCGTAGGCCCGGCCTCGGCGCCTGGCCGCCAGATCGACTGCCAGATCGCGGCCTCCCAGACGGTGGAGCACCTCGAAGTCGCGGGCCACCATGGCGACGTGGGCGGCGATCGGTATCTCCTCGCCCGCCGTGCCGTGGGGAAAGCCCTTGCCGTCGTGGCGCTCGAAGGTGGCGCCGAGCGCGCTCACCACGCCGACCCCCATTCCCAGGCGGGCGGCGACCATCTGGGCCGCTTCGCACGTCGCCGCGATCGTCTCGCGGGCGCCCTTGGATCCCGCCGCCAGCGCGCCCGCGATCATCCGTGCTCTCGTCGCCGGCGGCCAGCCCTTGCCCAGGTCCGTGATCGTGAAGCGCAGCATCTCTGGGGTGCCGCCGCTGAGGATCGGGGCCACCCCGGCTCGGAAGGCCAATTCGTCGCCCGTCTCGAGCGCGTCCTGGTGGGCGTGGGCGTTGCAGCCGACGAATCTCAGCAACGTGATGGAGTAGACGTCGGCGAGCTCGTTGTCCGTCAGACCCAGCGCCTGGCCCACGCCCAGCGCCAGAAGGCAAGTTCTCAGACCGTGATCCAGCGGCTGGCCCATGCCCAGGTCCGTCGCCAGGGCCAGGCAGGCCACCAGCTCGGACACGCGGACTTCGCCGGGGGAGCCCATCGCCGAACCTTAGCTGCCGCCCCGATCCCCCCGCTCCGCGGGCGGAGCGAGCGGCTCGACGGCGGCGGCCTCCGGCGGAAGCCCCACGCCGGTCTCAGGGACCGGCGCGCCCGCCCGGACCGGGTCCGACGGCGCATTCTCGCGGCGGGCCAGGACGACGAACGGCAGCGCCGCCGCAGTGATCACTGCGGAGACCAGATACGAGGCCCCGTAACCGCCGACGTCAGCCACGCGCCCGAGCGCGGGCTGCGTGACGACGCCTCCGGCCGATCCCATCAGCGAGTCGAACGACAAGACGGTCGCGCGCTGCCCCGACGGGATGAGCCCGTTTAGATAGGCCTGGCGCAACGGCAGGCTTGCCGCAGACACCAGACTCCAGGCCACCAGCAGCCCCAGCGCCAGCCAGAAGCTCGAGGTGGCCCCCAACAGGGCGAGCGCGATCACGCTGATCACCACCGCGCCGATCAGCGCATGCGTCCTGCGGCTGACGATCCTGCGCACCGCCGGCACGGCGACCCCGCCGAGTATCTGCGATCCGGCGACAATCGCGGCAGCCAGCCCGGCGATCCCGAATGCCGTCTCGTCGCCGTACAGCTCGAGCAGGTAGGGCTGCATCGCATAGAAGGCATAGATGCTGACCCCCTGGGTGAACGGGGCGGCCAGCATCAGCCATCGCACCGGCCTGTTGCCGAGGCCCCCGGCGATTGACTGCTGCAGCACCCGCTTCACCTCTTCCGCGGCGCCGGCGCGATCGTGCGGCGCGAAACCGAGGTCGCGCATGAACAGCGCCGCCGCGACCAGGGTGACGCCGAGCAGCGCGGCCCGGATGACGTAGGGCACGCCGAGGTTGGTCAGCTGAGCGATGAACCCGCCAGCCACCGATCCTGACAGCATGGCCGCCCCGGACACGATCTGGCCTTTGGCGAACATCGACTCGAGGCTGCCCGTGTAGCCGGTGGCGCCCAGCGCGTCGACCAGCCACGCCTCGACCGCCCCCGAGAAGAACGAGAAGCCGAGCCCGATCCCCGCCGAAGCCAACGCCCAACCCAGGAACGGGCCCTGGGTCTGCCACATGAGCAGGTACAGCAGGGTGGTCACGAGCAGGGTTCCCGCGCCGAGAAGAAACGACGCGCGCCGCCCGCGCGTGTCGGCGACGACCCCGGTCGGGATCTCGCACAGGACCATTCCGGCGGTGAAGAAGGCGTTGGCCGCGAACGCCTGGGTGTTCGAGAGCCCGGCATCGAGAAGGAACAGCGTGTTGATGCCCCAGATCAATGAGGCTGCGAGCGTCGACAGCAGGGTCAGCAGGAGATAGACCCGCCGCACCGGCCGCCAGCCCTCGGCGGCATGGCCCTCGCCGTCACCCGCAGCAGTCCCCCGAACTGGCACGCTGCGACTCCCTTCACCGGCCTGTGGACGTTCGTTCCTCGCCCGCCTGCGCTCGCAGGCTACTGCCATGGGCGCTACGCCGACGGTTGTGGCGGGATATCGCCGCAAGTGTCGAAGCAGCGGGGCGGGCGGCGGATGGGTCGACGGTTTCGGCGATATCCCGCTTGAACCGTCGAACCTTCGCGCTGGCGCGGCGAGCACCCGCACGGCGCGCCCGCTCAATGTCTCGGCCCGACTAGGCTGGTGCAGCGATGACAGCCAGCGCGGTGGTGGTGGGCGCCGGGGTGTTCGGCGCGTCGACAGCGCGCGAGCTCGCCGGGCGCGGGTGGGCAGTCACGCTGGTCGAGCAGTACACGCCGGGAGACGTGCGGGCGTCTTCAGGCGGTGAGAGCCGGCTGATCCGCTACTCGCACGGCGAGAACCTGTGGTACATGCGCTCCGCTCGCACGGCGAGGGACCGCTGGCGCGATCTCGAGCAGGAGGTGGGCGAGGACCTCCTGGTGGACTGCGGAGTCGCCTGGTTCGCCCGCCGCGACGACGGCTGGGAGTCGCACAGCGAGCGGGCGCTGCGCGGCGACGGCATCCCTGTCGAGCGCCTCGATGCGGCTCAGGCCCAGGAGCTGTTCCCGTCGCTGCGCGCGGACGACCTCGCCTCCGTGCTGTTGGAGCCCGACGCCGGCGCGCTGCGCGCCCGGCGGGCCACCCGGGCGCTGGCGACGGCGGCGCAGCGGCGCGGCGCGCGCCTGCTGACCGGCGCCGCGAAGCCCTCGGGCCAAGGGGTCCATGTCAACGGCGAGCGACTTGACGCTGACGCGATCGTGTGGGCCTGCGGACCCTGGCTTGCAACGCTGTTCCCGAGGGTGGTGGATCTGCGCGTCACGAAGCAGGATGTCACGTTCTTCGGCGCGGGCCCCGCCTGGTCGAGCCCGCCGGCGCCTGGGTGGGTGGACTACGACGGCGCGGTCTACGGCCTGGGCGACCTCGACGGCCGGGGCTTCAAGTGCGCGCCTGACGCTGAGGGCCCCGAGTTCGATCCGGATGCGGACCCGCGCGTCCTGTCGGCCGAAAGCGAGCGTCTGGCGCGCGACTATCTCGCCTGGCGATTCCCGGCGCTGGCGCAGGCGCCCCTGGTCGGATCGCGGACCTGTCAGTACACCGTGACGGTCGACACCCATTTCGTAGCGGCCGCGCACCCTGACGGTCGCGGGCGTGTGTGGCTGGTGGGCGGCGGCTCGGGCCACGGGTTCAAGCACGGTCCCAGCCTCGGGGCTCACGTCGCCGACCTCATCGAGGGCAGCGCCGACCCCGACCCGCGCTTCGCGCTCGGGGCCCGCGAGCCTGCCAGAGCGCTGCGAACATCCGGCTCGGACGGCTCGGCCTGGGTCAAGACTCGGGACTGCGCGGTCGAGGACTAGGGCGACTGGTCCGATCAGACCAGTCACCGGACGGCACCGCCGCGGACCGTACGAGGAGTCGGGACGGAAGGTATACGGACATTCGTCTTGAACTGGCGCGCCCGCTACCGCTCGCGGTAACCTGTTTCATAGTAAATAAGCTGACTCATTGCCCCTAACGCGCCTTGTGGACGTACCGTCCAGCGATGGCCTCCGTTCCTGCCACTGTGCCTGAGCTTCGCAGGGTGCTGCGCCGCTGGCTGGCCCACAACGGCGCGGTCGGCGATGCGGCCTACGACATCACAATCGCCTTCGCCGAAGCGTGCACCAATGCCGTCCAGCACGCATACCACGGCGGACACGGCGCGATCGACGTCGAGGCGGTCGCGCAAGAGGGCGAGATCCTCATCACGATCCGCGACTACGGCACCTGGAAGCTGACCGAGACGGGCGACTCAGATGATGGCGGACGCGGCCTGCAGGTCATGCAGGGCCTGATGGACAATGTCGAAGTGGCGTCAAACGTGGACGGCACAGAGGTGCGAATGCGACGCGGGCTGGACGCGCTGATGGTTCCCAGCTGACCGTCTGCAGCTCTCCCAAGTCGCGCCGCTGCATCTCCTCGCGGCGGGATCCTGCCTGCCCGGCGCCGCCGTCGGTCTGGGCGCTGATCGTCAACGCCTCTCCCATATCAGTCTGATCCGCCCCTGGTGTGGTATCACGGCTCGATCAACTGTTGCGATTCCGACGGCAGACGAAAGACGACCGCATGGCTCGCGTGCTCGTGGTGGATGACAACGAGGACATCCGTGAACTCGTAGCCCGCCAGCTGCGCGCGAACGGCCATAAAGCGGTGGCAGTCGGCTCACCAAGCGAGGCGCTCGCCATTGTCGACGAGCGCGGGGCTCCCGATGTCGCCGTCCTTGATGTGGCGATGCCGGAGATGGACGGCTTGCAGCTGCTGCGAGAGCTGCGCGCGCGCGAGGGCATGAGCGATCTGCCGGCGATCTTCCTGAGCGCGCGGGTGCAGGAGCATGACATCCAAGCTGGGAGGGATCTCGGAGCGATCTATCTGACGAAGCCATTCATCGCCTCAGCGCTGATTGGCGCGATCTCCGACTTGGTGGAGCCCAAGGACGCCGGGACCTGGTAGCCCGTCGGCCGGGCTCAGCGGGCGGCGGGCTGGGCGGCTGCGGATTCCGCAAGCGGGAGCTGGACGGTGAACGTCGTGCCCTCCCCGCGATTCGAGGACACGGTGATGGTGCCGTCGTGCCGCTCGACGATCGACTTGGCGATCGCCAGTCCCAGCCCGGTGCCTTCGATCGCATGCTCCTGTGCGTTGGAGCTGCGGAAGAACCGGTCGAACACCCGCCCCTGCTCATGTCGGGGAATCCCGATGCCGGTGTCGGCCACCTTGATCTCAGTCACGCCCGCTCGCGTTGCCGCGGTGATGTGCACCTCACCGCCTGCCGGCGTGAACTTGGCGGCGTTGGTCAGCAGGTTGAACAGCACGCGCTCGAGTTGGTGGCGGTCGCCCAGCACGGTGCCGATGTCCTCCGCCACGTCGACCCGGAGCCTCGCCGAGGGTCCGAGGAACTGCGGCCGCAGGGTGTCCACGACGTCGCGAATCACGTCGGCGAACGCGATCGGGTCGCGCGCCATCGTGAACCTGCCCGATTCGATCCTGGACAGCAGCAGCAGCTCCTCGATCAAGTCCAGCAGCCGCTTGCTGTTGCGCGACACCGTCTTGACCAGACCCACCTGGTCCTTGCTCAGACTTCCCGCGTCTCCCCCCTCCAGCAGCTCCAGATAGCCGATGATGCTGGTCAGCGGAGTGCGGAGCTCATGGCTGACATTCGACAGGAATGCGCTCTTCTCCTCATCGAGGCGTCGCAGCTGCTCGACCACCTGCTGCTGATGCTCGAATGCCGAAGCATTGGCCAGCGCGTCTCGCGCCTCACGCACGATGCCTTCGAACAGGGCCACGTCGATGCTGGACCAGTGGCGCGGCACGTGAGCGGTGTGGACCGCCAGGATCAGTGTCTCGCCCGCGCCGCCGCGCAGCTGGGCGAGCATCGCGGCGCGAATCCCCTCGTTCAGCAGGAGGTCGCGAGCTGCGCGGTCAAAGCGCTCGTCTGTTTCGACATCGGCGATCTCCACGACCTGCTGGCCGTGCGTGAAATCGCCCAGCTCCGCGAGAAGCGCCTCCGGGTAGGGCAGCGGCCCCGAGACCGACAGCGGAGCGATGCCCGGACCGCACCAGGCGGCCAGAACCTCATGCTCGTCCGCGCTGACGCGGTGCACCGCGGCGCGGTCGGCCAGGATGCGCCCGGCCTCAGACACCGCGCAGGCCACAACCGGCTCCACCTGCAGCTGGCTGTGCAGCAGCGCCGCGACGCGCCGGATGCGCCCGGCAACGGTGAGCCGCTGGCGGTTCAGGTCAATCAGCCGCTCATTCTCATCGGCCAGGTCGTTGAGCGCTTGCGCGACGGCGGTGATCTCGGAGGGTCCGTGGACATCGGCCCGAGCGCTCAGGTCTCCGGCCGACAGCCGTTCGAGGGTGGCGACCAGGCGCCCGAGCGGACCCGTCACCGCGTCCGTCGCCCGAGCGGCCGCGCGAACGCCCTGGGTCAGGGTGATGATCACGAGCGCCGACAGGATCGTCCCCGCGATCCAGATGCTGACCAGTGCGCGGATCCAGGCTGCGTTGATGCGGTCGCGGACCAGCGCCTCGGTCTGGCTGTTCAGGGCGCGCAGGTCCTCAAAGCTCTGTTCGCCGGCGCGACTGCGCGACAGCGAGATCGCGGCGTCGGGGTCCTCGGCGCGGAGTTCGAGTATCGGCTCCGCGAACTCTTCGAGCCATGCGCGGCCTGATTCGTCCTGCCCCGTGATCAGCGCCTGCAGCTCGGGGCTGGCGTCGGCCAGCCGCTCAGCCTCGCGGATTGCCTCGTGGAACTGCGCGACTCCGGGCTCATAGCGATCGAGGAACGCCGGATCGCCGGTCAGCAGGAACCCGCGCTCAGCTGTCTCGGCATCTGTGAGTCCCTGGAGGATCTGGTCGTTTGCGATCAGCAGCGGGAGCTCTCGCTCGATCAGGTTGGAGAAGGCGCGCACGGTGACGGCCAGAGTGACGAAGCCCGCGACGCCAGCCAAGACGAGGCACATGAGCGCGACAGAGAAAGCCGCGCGCAGGATCTTGGCGACCGGTCGGGTTTCCGCAGCTCGTTGCGGCAATCGAGTATTCGCCCTCTTCCGTGCCCCGAGCATCGGGTCCGAGGCGCTGGCTGAGGTATCGGTGCTTTGCCGGACCTGGTTGAGGCTGTCCGGTCGACGTGACCGCGCAGGGGCCGGCGCGTCCGAAGCGAGATTGGCCCGCGTGTGACGATGACGGGGCCTGTCCTGGCCGTGGCGGCGACCCAGCCGCGTCACCGGCGGGTCATTGACTCCGCAATCTCCACGGTGCGCTCCAGGTCCAGAGCGGATTCCAGCCGGAACGTGACTCCGTCTCGGTGCCAGACCAAGGTGCTTGACGCCAACCGCAGGGGTTCCTCGACGACCTGGCCGTCGGGGGCGACATAGAGGATGCTGTGCGCCCCGTCGATCCACCATGCGGCGAGCCCGTCGACCGTCACCGGCGACACCTGGGACGGCTCGTGCGCCAGTTTCTCGAGCATGTCGCGCTCCATAGCCCCGGGAAACTGCGTCACGAGCAGGCCGACGTCGGCGTCTTCGATTGCGGGACGCTCGCCCTCTGCGGCGTACAGCAGCGAGACGCGGTCGCCCGCTGCGCTGCGCTGCAGGAGCGTCTGGGGCGCCGGCAGTCCCGGGTGCCGGGGGAGGAGCACGTCTGCTCCACGCTGATGCCGATCCCGGGGACGCCGAGACGCGCCGCCACCGCGGAGCCGGCCAGTAGGGCGACGAGAAGGGCGGCGAAGGCAAGCAGCCGGCGGGCGGATGCGACGCGCGTTCCGCGTCGACGCGCGGCGGCCGACTCGGACCGCAGACGGCGAGACACATGCGGAGCCACATCGAGCTGGGGGTACGGCAGCGTCCGTCCCGCCTCGGCAAGGGCGCGGGCGAGGGCATCATCGGAGAATCGCGCGAGCCGCTGGGTCATGTCACGTCTCCCTTGGCGGGCGCGAGCGGCTCGGAGGTCTCCAATTCAGCGCGCAGCCGCCGCAGGGCCCTGCTCAGCCGCGACTTCACGGTTCCGGCCGGGACCCCGAGGACCGCGGCGGTCTCGCGCTCGGAGAGCTCTAGGAAATACCGACACCCGATCACGCGCTGGTCGCCCGCGCTGAGCGCGCGCACCGCGGCGACCAGATCCCCGAACTCGGTCGGGGCGCCGGTCTCGGCGTCGCCGCTCAGCGAGGTCGGCCCGTCCA
>DATKBU010000134.1:0-2084 GCA_035513815.1 Egibacteraceae bacterium | reverse complement strand
GGCGCCGGGCAATCTGCGCGTCCGGTCGCTCGCGCCTGATGCAGCGGCATGGACGCCGCTCCCGGACATCCCGTCAGCTCAGAGCTCGGAGCCTCTTGCCCTGACCGCCGGGCGCGCGCTGCTCGTGCTGGCCGGACCCGGGCAGCCGGCGGTGTATGCGGGGCTGCGCGATGGGTGGCGGCAGCTGCCGGCGGGGGGCAGATTCAGCGCATCGGATCACACCGCGGTGTGGACAGGCCAGGAGCTCATCGTCCTCGGCGCGTCCGACCTGCCTGGTATCCCAGGCACGCACCCCGGACGCGCTTTCCGCTTCGCTGCGCCCGATCCGAGAGGCGAATAGCCGTGGACCGCAGCCAGCCTCCCGATGACGCCGCCTGGCAGAGAAGGCCGACGGCCATGCGCGGGCTGCTGTACATCGGCGCGATCATCGCCGTGGTCGCCTTCGCTGGCTCGGCGCTGGCGCCGGACCGCACTGCCGATTCCCCGGCAATCTTGGGCGTCGAGACCGATGTGGGGCCCACGCAGGAGCCGGAAGGCGCTGAGACGGCGCCGCAGGGAGAAGATCAGCCAGATGACGATCTCTCGCCGGCTGACGAGCCGACGACGGCCGCCTCACCCCGCCTGAGTCCCACCGAGACGGCGGGGGAGTGGATCGAGACCCCTGATCTGCCGCTGCCGATGGGATGGGGGCAGGTGTCGGTCTGGACGGGCTCCCAGCTGATGATCTGGGGCGGACAGGCCAACACGGGCCAGGAGGTCCGATCAAGCTTCAGCGCGGACGGCGCGATGCTCGACCCCGGCGTTGCGCGGTGGCTGCCGATCGCCGAGTCGCCGGTGGAGGGCCGAGCGGAGGCCTCATCCGCGTGGACCGGCTCGGAGGTCTTCATCTGGGGTGGGAGGGATGCGGTGTCCTTCCGAGAAGATGGCGCGGCGTACGACCCGAATGCCGACTCCTGGCGCGGCTTGGCTGACTCGCCGCTGTCGCCGCGCTCCGCTGCGGCGGCGATCTGGACCGGCGAAGAGGTGCTGGTGCTCGGAGGCTACGACAACGCCGGGCCGCTGGGCGGCGGCGCGGCCTACGATCCGGTGCGCGATCAATGGCGCGTCCTGGAGAATCTGCCCGCCGAGCTGGCGCAGTGGTCGTACGTGCGTCACGCGCTGGCGGGGGACTCGGCCATCGTGTGGGGCGACACGTGGGAGCACAGCGTTTCAGCGCTGCGCTACTTCTTCGAATCGCGCGAGTGGGAGCGCCTTCCCCAGGAAGGGCTCGGCGGTCAGAGCGTCGGCCATTTCATCTGGAGCGGGGCCGACCTCTACGCGATCGTGGACAGCTCCGAGCGACTGCACATCCGAGTGCTCCGCGGAGGCGTCGGAGCGTGGCAGGCCCTGCCGGATCCTCCGCGGCTGGATCCGTGGGGGACCACCGCGGTGTGGTCGGAGCACGGGCTGGCTGTTCTGACCGACAGCGATGCGCACTGGGTCTTCTCCGAGAACGACCAGCGCTGGTCACGCCTGCCGCGCGGCCCGAGGTTGCAGGCGCTGCCGGGTGAGCCCGTCTGGACCGGATCCGAACTGCTCACCTGGAAGGCGTCGTTTCCGGGCGTGGCCAGCCACCAGATCACCAGGTTCCGCTTCGCCGACCAGCCGCCGATGGCGCAGGAGTGAGGCCGCGCATCGGCGTTCCGGGGCGGACCTCGACGGGCGACGGTAGGGTTCGCGTCATCATCCCGTCGCGCCCATGAGAGCAGATCGTGGGATCTTCACAGTGGGACACGCAGCCGTCCGCACGCTGGCGCCAGGCACTGCCGGTAGCCGCGATTCTCGTGGTGGTTGTGGCCGCAGGCTCGCTGCTCTCCCCCTCCGACGCCACCGACAGCGGCGCCATCCTGGGGGTCCAGACGGATGTTCCCCCGACGCCGCGCGCCATCGCCGTGGATCCGGCCGACCGTCAGCTTGAGCTTCTGGCGCCGACGCCCGCGGCCTCGCCTGATCCCACCGCGGGCCTCGACGAGATCGCCGGCGAGTGGATCGCGGTTCCCCCTTCACCGCTCGGACGGCGCGTGGGGTCGGTGTCTGCGTGGATC
>DATKBU010000133.1:0-13485 GCA_035513815.1 Egibacteraceae bacterium | reverse complement strand
CGAAGGAGGCCGGCGTGGCGCCGCCGGTGATCTCGTTGGCGAGTTCGTCGAGAGTGTAGCCGACGGCCAGCAGCGCGGCGATCTTGGCGATCGGGAACCCTGTGGCTTTCGAGGCCAGCGCGGAGGAGCGCGACACGCGCGGGTTCATCTCGATGACCCGCAGCCGGCCGTCCGCAGGGTGCACGGCGAACTGCACGTTCGAGCCGCCGGTCTCCACACCGACCCGGCGCATGATCGCGAACGACGCGTCGCGCATCGCCTGGTACTCGACATCGGACAGCGTCTGCGCTGGCGCGACGGTGATCGAGTCGCCGGTGTGCACGCCCGTGGCGTCGACGTTCTCGATGGAGCAGATGACCACGCAGTTGTCGACCGCGTCGCGCATCACCTCCAGCTCGTATTCCTTCCAGCCGATCAGCGACTCGTCCACCTGGATCTCGCCGATCGGACTGGCCGCGAGGCCCTCCCGCACCATCCGCTCGAACTGGGCTCGGTCGTGCGCGACGCCGCTGCCGGCGCCGCCGAGAGTGAACGAGGAGCGCACCAGCAGCGGGAAGCTGACGCCTTCGGCGAACTCGACCGCCTCTGCCAGCGTCGTCGCCCGGGCCGAGGCCGCGACCTCAAGGCCGATCTGGGCCATCGCGTCGCTGAATCGCCGCCGATCCTCCGCGATCTGGATGCTGTCGATCCCCGCGCCGATCAACTCGACCCCGTACTGGTCCAGGATCCCGGCTTCAGCCAGCGCAACAGCGACGTTCAGCCCGGTCTGGCCCCCGAGCGTGGGCAACAGCGCGAATCCGTCGCGTGCTGACCCAGCGCTGCGTTCGCGGGCGATCACCTTGGCCACCATCTCAGGCGTCAGCGGCTCGACGTACGTGGCGTCGGCGAAGTCGGGGTCGGTCATGATCGTGGCTGGGTTGGAGTTGACCAGGACCACGCGGTAGCCCTCACGGCGCAGCACCTTGCAGGCCTGGGCGCCGGAGTAGTCGAACTCGCACGCCTGACCGATCACGATCGGGCCCGAGCCGAGCAGCAGGATCGTGCCGATGTCGTCGCGCCGGGGCATCAGCGGCCCCCCCGAGCGGCCATGAGCTCGGTGAACTGCGCGAACAGGTAGCGCGCATCGTGCGGGCCCGGGGCCGCCTCTGGGTGGTACTGGACGCTGAAGGCGGGCACATCGTGGCACCGCAGGCCCTCGTTCACTCCGTCGTTGAGGTTGATGTGGGACTGCGTGACCCGGCCGAACTCGCCATCGGGCGGGATCGAGGAGGCGTCCACCGCAAACCCGTGGTTGTGACTGGTGATCTCCACGGCCCGCCGCTCCTCGTTTCTGACCGGCTGGTTCGTGCCCCGGTGGCCAAACACCATCTTGTAGGTCTTCGCGCCCACCGCGCAGCCGAGCAGCTGGTGGCCGAGGCAGATTCCGAACAGCGGCACCTGAGCCCTCAGCAGCTCAGCGATGGCGGCGATTCCGTGGCGGACCGCGGCCGGATCGCCCGGCCCGTTGGACAGAAACACGCCATCCGGGGAGAGGGCGAGCACGTCGACGGCGGCGGTCGTGGCCGGCACCACCCGCACGGCGCAACCGTGCGCAGCCAGCAGCCTCAGAATGTTGCGCTTGATCCCGAAGTCGTAGGCCACCACGCGGAACCGCGCCTCCTCGGCCGGCCAGTCGTAGGCCTCGGGCGTGCTCACGCCGGTCGCCAGGTCCGCGCCCTGGATCCCGGGCGCTTCTCGAACCTGCTCCAGGAGCGCATCGACGTCGAGGATCTCGGTGGAGATGGCGGCGCGCATCGCTCCCGCGGAACGTATGTGCCGGGTCAGCCGCCGGGTGTCGACCTCGCTGATCCCCACGACTCCGGAGTCCGCGAGGTAGTCCTGGAGGCTTCCCGCAGCCCGGTGGTTGGAGTAGATGCGGCTAGCTTCGCGCACCACGAACCCGGCGACCTGCACGCGATCGGACTCCGCGTCATGGGGGTTGACACCGTAGTTGCCCTGGTGCGGCTGCGTCATCGTCACGAGCTGGCGGCGGTAGCTCGGGTCGGTGAGCACCTCCTGATAGCCGGTGAGGCCGGTGTTGAAGATCACCTCGCCATGCGCCGTGCCCTCGGCGCCGAAGCCCTCGCCGCGCAGCGCGGTGCCGTCCTCCAGAACTAGGAGGGCGTCGCGTCGGGTCACTTCATCTCCTTGTCATCGCGCCCGATTCCGTCGGGGACTGCCAACCCGGCCGCGTTCGCGACCGCGGCTGCGAACGCGGCGGCATACGGCGCGTCGTCGAACCCGAAGCCGGTGTCGACGTCCGCGCCGCCCAGCGACCAGCCGACCACTGCCACACGGCCACGCGCCAGCACGCGCCCTGCATGGGCAGCGGCCAGTCGCACGGCATGCACGGTCGTCGCCGCGACGATCGGGCCGCGGGCGCGCTGGAACACCAGCCCACCCGGCTCGATCCAGTAGCGGCAGGGCCCCCGGCCGAACAGGCCTTCAATGGCCACCCGCTTGATCACTTCAGGGCCCTCGGTCGTTCCGGTGTACAGGGCCTCACCGTCGGCGGGCCGCCTCGGCGGGGCGATGGTCGGCAGCGGCCCGAGCCGGTCGCGATCGCGGTCGCGGCGGCGCCGCAGCCCTCGCCACATCGCGTACATGGCCAGCAGCCACGGCACGACCAGCAGCGCCACGGCGAGGGCTTCGCCGTACAGGTTGTCATCGCTGCGGATGGCATCCAGCATCACGGCGCCCCGGCGCCCACGGGACGGCCGCCCCGCCGGTCGCGCGAACGGGCTGAGGTCAGCTGGCCCTCTCGCACGGTGAAACGGCCGCGCAGGAGCGTGTGGACCACCTTGCCTGACAGCTCCATGCCCGCAAAGGGGGTGTTGCGGCTGCGCGACGCCAGCTGGTCAGGGTCCACCGTCCACCGGTGGTCGGGGTCGAACACCACCAGGGTCGCCGGCGCTCCGGGCTGGATCGGCCCGCCGTGGCCCGCGAGCCCGCGGCTGCGCGCGGGATTTGTGGACAGCGCGGCGATCGCCTGCGACATCGTCAGGGCGCCCGAGCCCACCAACTGGGTGATGGTGACCGCCAGCGAGGTCTCCAGGCCGAGCATCCCGCAGGGGGCGTTCGCCCATTCCTGCTCCTTCTGCTCGGTCGGGTGCGGCGCGTGATCGGTGGCGATGGCGTCGAGGGTGCCGTCGGCCAGGCCCGCCCGCACTGCGGCGACGTCCTCGGGCGAGCGCAGCGGCGGATTGACCTTGTAGACCGGGTCGTAGCTGGCCACGACGTCATGGGTGAGGGTGAAGTGGTGCGGCGCGACCTCAGCGGTCACCCGCGCGCCGCGCGCCTTCGCGGCGCGGATCAGCTCGACCGATCGTGCGGTGGACACATGGGGGACGTGCAGCCGCGCGCCGAGGCCCTCGGCGAGAATGAGATCGCGGGCGATCATGACCTCCTCGGCCTCGTGCGGCCATCCCGCGAGCCCGAGGACCCCCGACAGCTCGCCCTCGTTCATCTGGGCATCGCCGGTCAGAGTGGACTCCTCGGCGTGGTTGCAGATGATCGCGTCCCAGGTGCGGGCGTACTCCAGAGCGCGCCGCATCACCAGCGCGGAGCGCACCGGGTGGCCGTCGTCGGAGAAGCACCCGACGCCGATGGCGGCCATCGCGCCCATCTCCGCCAGCTCCTCCCCGCGCAGGCCCTTGGTGATCGCGCCGACCGGGTAGACGTCGCAGTGGCGGGCGTCGCGGGCCAGTCGCAGCACCTGCTCGACGACTCCGGCGTGATCGCACACCGGATCCGTGTTCGCCATCGGGCAGACAGCGGTGAAGCCGCCGAGCGCCGCCGCGGCAGTCCCGGAGCGGACTGTCTCCGCGCGCTCTGCGCCCGGCTCCCGCAGGTGCACGTGCAGATCCACCAGGCCCGGCGCGAGGACCAGGCCGCTCGCGTCGATGCGCATGCCCTGGCTGCCGGTTCCCACCGCCGTCACGACCTCGCCCTCGACGGTGACGTTGGCGATCTCGTCGCGCCCGCTGGCCGGATCGACGACCCGCGCGCCGGTGAATGTGATGGTGCTGCTCATCGGGCCGCCGACATCTCGGCGCGCTCCACGGGGTCCGCGCCGTCCGCCGGCGGACCCGGCTGCGCGTCCTCGCCCCCGAGCATGAGATAGAGGCAGCTCATGCGCACCGTGATGCCGTTGGTGACCTGATCGGCGATCACCGCGTTCGGGGCGTCAGCCACCTCGGCATCGAGCTCGACCCCGCGATTCATCGGGCCCGGATGCATGACGATGGCGCCCTCCGGCAGACGGCCGAGGCGCCGGCGGTCGACTCCCCACCGCTCGGCGTACTCGCGCACCGAGGGGAAGAACTGCTGGTCCATGCGCTCGCGCTGCACCCGCAGCAGGTACAGCACATCCGTCTTTGGCAAGACGGCGTCCAGATCGTGGCTGACCTCGGCGCCCCAAATGATCCCCGCCCCCCGGCGACCGCTGACGCGGTCGCCCTCACCCCAGGCAGCGGACCCCGGCGGCAGCAGCGTCGGAGGGCCGACGAGGGTGACCTGCGCCCCCATGATCTGCAGGGCCTGCACAACGCTGCGCGCGACCCGCGAGTGGTAGAGGTCGCCGCAGACGGCGACGCGCAGCCCGTCGATGTGCCCTAGGCGCTCGCGGATGGTGAACAGGTCGAGCAGCGCCTGGGTGGGATGCTGATGCCAGCCGTCACCGGCGTTGAGCACCTTCGCGCGCACCCACCGGGTCAGCGACTGGGCCGCGCCGGACGCGGAGTGGCGGATCACGATCGCGTCGACGCCCATCGCCTCCAGCGTGAGGGCGGTGTCCTTCAGCGACTCTCCCTTTGAGACGCTGGAGCCCTTTGCCGAGAAGTTGATCACGTCGGCCGACAGACGCTTGGCGGCCAGCTCGAAGCTGATGCGCGTGCGCGTGGAGTCCTCGTAGAACAGATTGCACACCGTTCGCCCGCGCAGGACGGGGATCTTCTTAACCGGCTGCAGGGCCAAGTCCTTGAGCCCTTCGGCGGTGTCGAGGATCGCGGTGATCTCACCGACGCTGAGGTCTTCGACGGACAGCAGGTGAGGGATCACTGGACGGATCCTTTCTCCGCACGGGCAGACAGAGATTCGCTCATGAGCGCGCGATCGGGCGGCCCGTCGATCTCCTCGAGCTGCACGCGGACGACCTCCGAGGCGGCGGTCGGCAGGTTCTTGCCGACGTAGTCGGCCCGGATGGGAAGCTCTCGGTGCCCGCGATCGACCAGAGCCGCGAGCTGGATGGCTCGAGGTCGGCCGACCTCCATCACGGCGTCCATCGCGGCGCGGATGGTGCGGCCCGTGTACAGGACGTCATCGACGAGCACCACGATCTTGCCGTCGACAGGGCCGGGGAAGGCGGTGCGCCCAAGCGGCAGCGGACCGGTCCTGGCGTAGTCATCGCGGAACAGCGTGATGTCGAGGCTCCCCGCCGGGGCCGCCGATCCGGCGATCTCGCCGATCGCGCCGGCCAGACGCTGGGCGAGCGGGACTCCGCGCGTGCGAATCCCCATCAGCATCAGCTCGCTCGGGTCGCGGTTGCGCTCGATGATCTCGTGCGCGATGCGGCGGACTGCTCGGGCGATGTCGTCGGCCGACAGGACCTCAACGGAGTCGCCAGGGGCGTCGAAATCGCTCACTCTGCTCCGCCGTGGGATTGCCAGCGGACTTCGGGCAGGCGCAGACGAGCGTGAATGACAGCCCCTTTCTGGCCTCTCCGGACCAGTCTTAAAGGCGCGTGCAGAACCGCTCGGCACGGTAGCACGCGCGACGCGGGGTGGCAACGAGGCGGGAAGCAGCCTCAGCCGGGAGAGGAATGAACGGCGCACACGCCACTTAACGGTCGGCCTAGTCCTCTTTAGGGGGTGGCCTAGTCCCCCGAGCGGGGGAGAAATGGCCCGAGGCGAGGGTCAAGGTCGCCCCACGAGCGGTCGAAAGAAGAAAAGCCGGATCGTAAAGATCATTAACACGCGGGTCAGGTTTCGCGCCACTTTGCTCAAGGAGTCTTACGCGGGGTTCGAGAACTCTAAAAAGACCAGCAAGGATCGCTCATGGCACCTGTCGACGTCGAGACGCTGCTCCCTTCCCCGGACGAGCAGCCTAATCAGGCGCTGGCGCGCCTCGTTCGCGCCGCGAAGAGCGCGCTGTCGGCTGCTCGAGTATCGGTGTGGCTCTATGACCCATCGACGGGATCGTTGCGGCTAGAGAGCCGCATCGACGGCGATGGCCCGTCCTCGCCGGCCGACGGTGACGCGCAGGCGTGGGCCGATCTGGCGCTCGCGGAGTTCCCGGTCGCCCGCGACCTCCTCACCCAGCGTCTGGGGGCCGATATCGCCGATGCGCGCGACGACGCGCGGATCCCGAGCCAGCTGGCCGAGGCGCTGGAGCTCGGCTCCGTGCGCCTGGAGCCGCTGCACGCCGGAGAGCCGGTCGGCCTGGTGATGATCGAGCCAGCCCCCGCAGAGCTCATCGAGGACTTCGACACGCTGGTGTCGCTGCTCAGCGTCGCCGCGAACCAGGTGCGCGGGCAGCGCTTCGCCGAGCGACTCACCGCCGAGCGCAACGCAGAGCTGCGCGAGATCGAGGTCATGCGCCGGCTGCTGTCCGAAGGCCCGCGCTCCGCTTCGGTGGCCCATGCCGCCGAGGTCGCCGCGCAGGCCGCGCGCGATGCCCTGCAGACGGACTGCTCGTTCGCCGTCTTGGTCGACCGTGAGGAGCGCATCTCGCAGGTGATCACCGAAGGGCTGGAGGAGCCTGCCGCGACCACACTTCGAGACGCCCTGATGGGAACACCCGCACGCGATCTGCCGCTATGGCGGCGCATTGTCAGCGGCGCGGACACGGTCCTCGTCGACGACGCCGGCGAGAGCTCGCTGATTCCGGCCGAGATGTGCGCGGACGCTGGGCTTGGCGCCTACGCGGCGCTGTCCGTGCGCGCCGCCGGTTCCTGCTGGGGCACGGTGATCTGCGCCACTCCCGAGGTTCGGCGATGGACCGACGAGCACCGCCGCCTCGCTGAGCAGCTGTCCCTGAAGGCGTCGCTGATCGTCGACCACGCGCGCTTGCGGACAGCCGAGCGCCGCCGCAGCGCGGAGATGACGCACCTCGTGATGCATGACACGCTGACCGGCCTGCCCAATCGCAGTCTCTTCGTCGATCGCCTCACCCATGCGCTGACGCGCGCCGGCCGCCAGAACAAGCCTGTCGGTGTGCTGTTCATCGACATCGACCGCTTCAAGGTGATCAACGACAGCCTCGGCCACGCCGCGGGCGACCGCCTGCTGATCGCAGTCGCGCAGCGTCTCCGCGCGCACCTGCGCGGAGAGGACACCGTGGCGCGCCTGGGCGGCGACGAATTCACCGTCCTGCTGGAGGAGGTCGAGAGCATCGACGACGCGGTCCGCGCCGCCAGCCGCCTGACGCAGGCGTGCCGTGAGCCTCTGATCCTGGACGGGCAGGAGCTTGCGCTCACCGTCAGCATCGGCATCGCGATGACCTCGTCCGATCAGGTCCCGCCCGAGGAGCTGATGCGCAACGCCGACTTGGCGATGTACCGCGCGAAGCGCAACGGCCGGGCGCGCTGGGAGATCTTCGACTTCGACATCGACACGCATGCGCTTCGGCGCCTTGAGATGGAGTCGGCCCTGCAGCAGGCCGTCAGCCGCGATGAGCTGACCCTGCACTACCAGCCGCTGGTCCGCCTGGACACGCAGCGCATCGTCGGCATGGAGGCGCTGGTGCGCTGGGAGCACCCCGAGCGCGGTCTCGTGCCGCCGATGGACTTCATCCCGCTGGCCGAGGAGACCGGGATGATCATCGGCATCGGCCACTGGGTGCTGGACGAGGCCTGCCGGCAGCTGAGCGAGTGGCAGGACATGTCCGATGAGGCAGAGCCGCTGATGATGTGGGTCAACGTGTCGGCCCGCCAGCTGCACCAGCCCGACGCGGTCGAGCGCATCGCTGAGATCCTCGAGCGGCACGGCGTGCCGCCGCACACGGTGGGCCTTGAGATCACCGAGAGCGTCCTTCTGGAGGACATGCCCGCCAGCGTCACCGCGCTGACGCAGCTCCGCGACCTGGGCGTTCATCTGGCGATCGATGACTTTGGCACCGGCTACTCGTCGCTGTCCTACCTCAAGCATCTGCCGGTCAGCACGCTGAAGATCGACCGCTCGTTCATCTGGGGCCTCGGGAATCCTGAGGATTCCGCGATCGTGCGCGCGGTGACGACGCTGGCCGAGACGTTCGGCCACGAAGTCGTCGCCGAGGGCGTCGAGACCATTGAGCAGCTGGAGGAGTCGCGGGCGCTGCACTGCACCCACGCACAGGGCTACTACTTCAGCCGCCCTGTCCCCAGCGCCGAAGCGCACCAGACCCTGCTGGCCCAGTTCGCCGGCTCGTCTGCGCCCAGCGCCGGCTAGTCGCCCGCCCCCGCGGCACCCGAGTCGCCGGCGCCTTCGGCGTCAGGCGCTTCGGTCTCGCCAGCCGGCCGATCCTGTGCCGCCCGGGCGAGCAGGCCATTGATGAACCGGCCGGAGTCTTCGGTGGACAGCCACTTGGCCAGCTCGACGGCCTCGTCGATGGCCACCGCCTTCGGGACATCGCTGTGCAGCAGCTCGAACAGCGCGATCCGCAGGATGTTGCGGTCGATGATCGGCATGCGCGACAGCTTCCAGTCGCGGGCATGAGCCTGGATCACCTGATCGATCTCTTCGCGGCTGCGATGCACGCCTCTGACCAGCGCCGTCGCGAACTCGCTCAGCGGCGCGGGATCAACCCCGGGCGCGGCCAGATGGCGGGCGAGCACGATGGGGATGGGCTCGTCCTTCAGGTCGGCCTCGTAGAGGATGTCCAGCGCCCGCTTGCGGGAACCCCGGCGTGACTCTCGGCCCATGTCCCTAGGCTCGTGACAGGTATTGCCCCGAGCGCGTGTCCACCTTGATGGTCTCGCCGGCGTTGATGAACAGCGGAACCTGCACGACCGCCCCAGTCTCCAGCGTGGCGGGCTTCGTCGCGCCAGAGACGCGGTCGCCCTGCACGCCGGGCTCGGTGTCGCTGACCGCCAGCTCCACGCTGGCTGGGAGGGAGATGTCGACCACCTCGTCACCGTAGAAGACGAGATCGATGACGTCGCCTTCCTTGATCCACTTCGCGTTGTCGCCGATCGCCGTCGCCGCGACGTGCGTCTGCTCGAAGTGCTGGGTGTCCATGAAGACGTAGGAATCGCCCTCGCCGTACAGATACTGCAGCGATCGGCGCTCGAGGATCGCCTGCTCCAGCTCCTCGCCGGCCCGGAACGTGCGGTCGACGGTCTTGCCGGTCTGCACGCCCTTGAGCGTCGTGCGGACGAACGCGCCGCCCTTGCCAGGCTTGACGTGCTGGAAGTAGTCGACGCGCCACAGCTCGCCGTCGATGCGGACCGTCATGCCATTTTTCAGGCTGTTGGTGGAGACCATGCGCTACAGCGTCCTTGCGTCAGCACTTCCCCGGCTCGCGGGGCGGCGCGGAGTGTAGCAGCGGGGCCTGCGCTACTCCCCTGCCTGAGGCTCAGGCGATGGCGCCCCACCCGCGAGATGCAGCGCCGCGCGGACAGCCAAGCGGTAGCCGTACGCGCCGGCGCCGGTGATCGTGGCGTCCACCACTGGGCTGACCACGCTGTGGCGGCGGAACTCCTCCCGCGCGTGGGTCTGGGACAGGTGCACCTCGACCTTGGGGATGGACAGCATCTCCAGCGCGTCGCGCAGCGCGTAGCTGTAGTGGGTCAGCGCGCCAGGGTTGATCACCACCGCCGCCGTGCCATCCGAGCGCGCTGCGTGCAAGCGGGCGATCAGCTCGCCTTCGGACTCGCTCGCCAGCGACTCGATGTCGTCGTGTTCGCCTCGCGCGCCGTCAAGGACCTCATCCAGCGTGGCGCTGCCGTACACCGCCGGGTCGCGGTGCCCGAGTTGGGATAGATTAGGTCCATTGAGGATAAGAATCCGCACGTCTGCACTCCATCGCCCGCGGCTGACCAGTCGGCTTGGCAAAGCGTAGCGGAACGGCTCTCAAGAGCGCCCTAGTAACGGTCGATATCTGCTGGGAGAGATCATCCCCCCGACCGGGATACAGACGATGCAGCCAAGGGACCAGGGCTCGAACGGCCTTTCCCCCGACAGTGGGGACGGGCAGTCCACAGGCACGCGCCGACTCGACTTCGAGGGCATCGCCCAGGGCCTCGTGGACGTCGTCACTGTGGTGACCGACTTCCAGGTGGCGGTCGTCTCACTGCGCGTCGGGGCGAAGTGCCGCAGGCTCGCCGCATCGGGCCTGGTGACGCCGCGGATCGGGCTAGAAACCGAATACGCCCACTGGGACCAGCTGGTGCGCCCGGAGCGGCGCAGAGGATCGATCGGGTACGTGCTCCCCCCGGCCGCCGAGACCTGGACCGACATCGCCGATCCGCAGCCCACCGGGTCGGAGGCCGGCAACACCGAGCTCGGGATCATGCTGACGCTGCTCGACCCGGACGACCAGGTCGTCGGATTCCTGTCCGTCGCCGAGCCGCGCTCGGGCCGCCTGCCGAGCACCCGCACGGTCCAGATGCTCGAGCTGCTCGGCCGCCAGGTGCAGGTCGCGCTGGTCAACGGCCACCTGTACGACACGGCCCGCCAGCAGGCGGAGACGATGGCGGAGCTGTTCAAGGTCGCCAAGACCATGGCCCAGACCTTCGAGCTGGACACCATCTTCGGCGGGATCGCCCATGCGGCGCTCGCCCGGCTGGACGTGTTCAACCTCGCCGTGCTGCGGTTCGCCGAAGGCAAGGTTCACATCATCCACTCCGAGGGCAGCGGCAAGTACGACAGCGAGTACCCGCACACCGAGATCTCGCTGGAAGGATGGGAGGCGTTCTACGACCGGCTGTCGGGCGAGGGCTTCTTCCTGGTCGCCGACACCAGCGAGTTCCCCTCCATGGCCGCCTACGAGCTGCCCCACACGCGCTCGAAGCTGCTCGCCGCGCACATCGAGAGCGGCGGCGCCACCGTGGCGCTGAGCGCCGTGAGCGAGCGGCCGAACGCCTTCGACGCGGACGACATCGCGTTCCTGCGCGGCCTGGTGGACACCACCGCCCTGGCGGTCCGCAACGCCGAGCTGTACGACGAGGTCCGCCGCGCAGCCGAGCGCGACAGCCTCACAGGCCTGAAGAACCGCGGGGTGTTCTGGCGCGAGTTCCCCGAGCTGCTCGCCGTGGCGACGCCCAACCGCCCGCTGGCGCTGGCCGTCGCGGACGTCGACGACTTCAAGCTGGTCAACGACCGCCACGGCCACTTCGTCGGCGACCGGGCGCTTGAGCACATCGCCGACCGTCTGATCCGCAACACGCGCGAGACCGACCGGATCTACCGCATAGGCGGCGAGGAGTTCACCATCCTGATGCCCGACACGCCGGTTGACGCGGCGCTGGCAGTCATGGAGCGCGTCCGCGCCGCGGTGACGCGGTCTAGGGAGTCACTGCCGCCGCTGTCGATCTCGACCGGCCTGGCAGTGGCGCCGGCGCAGGGCCAAGCCGGCGACGATCTGTTCCGCGCTGCCGACGTCGCGCTGTACCGGGCCAAGCACGCCGGCAAGGACCGCGTGATGCTGGCCACCGAGGGCGATCAGCTGCAGCACATCGACGGGCTGCGACCGCCGGCGTAGGCGGGGTTGGGCCGCCACGCCGCCGGTGCGGGCGCCGCCGGCTTTCCCCGCTCGCACTGTCGCCGGTCAGGCCAGCGTGCGCAGGACCTCGTCGACGAGCTGGCTTTCGGGCGCATCGACGACCGACGTCTTGCCCGGCTCTGTGCACAGCACGAAGCGCGCGCCTGCGCGCGTCTTCTTGTCTCGCGCCAGCAGCCTCCAGACCTCGGCCGGATCAAGCCGCACCCCGCCGGTCGGAAGCCCGACGGCGCGCAGCACGGTCTCGGTGCGCTGTGCGAGGCCAGTCTGGCTGATCCCCATCCGCTCGCCGAGGCGGGCGGCGAACACCATCCCAAGCGCCACCGCCTCGCCGTGGCGGTAGGTGTCATAGCCGGTCAGCGCCTCGATCGCGTGGCCGACTGTGTGACCGTAATTGAGCACCGCTCGCTCGCCGCCCTCCCGCTCGTCGGCGGCGACGATACGTGCTTTCACGGCGACGCTTCTGACCACTAGCTCTGTCAGCAGGTCCTGCGCGCCGTCGACGGCATCTGTGGGCCGGCGCTCCACAAGGTCGAGGATGGCCGGGTCGAGGATGAACCCGCATTTGATGATCTCGCCCAGGCCCGCGCGGCGCTCCCGCGCCGGCAGCGTCTCCAGCGTGGCCGTGTCGGCGATCACCGCGATCGGCTGATGGAAGGCGCCCACGAGGTTCTTTCCCTCAGGCAGGTTGACCCCCGTCTTGCCGCCGATGGCCGCATCAACCTGCGCGAGGAGCGTCGTGGGGACCTGCACCAACGCGACGCCCCGGTTCCACGTCGCGGCCGCGAAGCCCGCGAGGTCGCCGATGACGCCGCCGCCCAGCGCCACAACCGCGTCCGAGCGGCGCAGCGGGATGCCCGCGAACCGGTGATACAGCCGCTCGAGCGTCTGCAGCGTCTTGGCGTCCTCGCCGTCCGAGATCTCAATGGTCTCGATCGACCGGCCGTCGCGCTCCAGCGCTGATGCCGCGCGAGCCGCGTACAGTGCCCCCACCGCCGGCGAAGTGACCAGCGCAACCCGGGTCGCGGCCTGGGGCAGCGCCGCCAGCTCCCCCAGAGCGTCGAGCGCGCCGGCGCCGACCACGACGTCGTAGGGCGATCCCGGCAGGGCGACCTTGATCCTCTCCAAGGGGCGACGGCTCATCGGTCGGCCTCAGCGGGTGCGTCTTCCTCGGCCGCGGTGCGCGCGTGGGAGCAGCGTCGGTCTCAGCAGCGACGTCAGTCCCAGGGTCGACCCCCGGCTCAGCGAGCCTCCCTGGGGGGGTACCGTGCTGGGCGTTGGCGATGGGCCAGCGGCGACCGGCGAGCCATTCCAGCACGGCGTCAGCCACTTCGTGCGGAGTCATGCCGGCGGTGTCGATCGTCCAGTCCGCGGATGATGCGTAGGCCTGGTCGCGCTCATCACGCAGCGCCGCCAGCCGCGTCGCGGCGTCAGCGTGGCCAGTCAGCAGCGGGCGCTCGCCCGGCGCGCTGACGACGCGCTCGGCGAGAACGTCAGCGGCGGCATCAAGCAGGATCAGCTCCCCGCTCCGGCGCAGCGCCGCAACGTTGCTCGCATCGCACACCGCTCCCCCGCCGACGCCGATCACCTGGCCAGTCCGGCTGGCCGCCTGCGCGACCGCTCGACGCTCGAGCTCGCGGAAGACCTGCTCGCCGTCGTGAGCGAACACCGCACGCACCGGCTTGCCGGCCGCATGCTCGACCAAGTCGTCGGTGTCGACGAACTCTCTGCCGAGCCGCGTGGCGACGATGC
>DATKBU010000132.1:0-5396 GCA_035513815.1 Egibacteraceae bacterium | reverse complement strand
CAGCGGGGCCACAAGGATCACCGAGGTCGACCCCAGGGGCGCTGACGCCGGCACGGAGACCTTCGATCGCGAGGTCGACCTGTCGATGGTCGAGCACGCCGAGGCCGAGCTGCGCGAGATCGATGAGGCCTTCCAGCGGCTGGAGCGGGGCGGGTACGGCACGTGCCAGGAGTGCGGCCGGCTGATCCCTGACAATCGACTGGAGGTCGTTCCCGCGACGCACTACTGCATCGACCATCAGCAGCAGAGCGAGGTCCGCGCGGGCGTCCAGCTGCGCGAGGTCTACAGCGACCCGAGGCTGCGCAGCTGATCCCGCGTGCGCGCGGCGAGGTCCTGCGCCCCAACCCGCCGAGTGAGAATCACGTGGCGTCGGCGAAAGGAGCCCGGATGCAGAGCGTCACACCGATGATCGCCTACGAGGATGTCGCCGCCATGGTCGGTTGGCTTGAGAAGGCGTTCGGCTTCAAAGAGAACCTCCGCTACACCGAGCCGGATGGCGGCGTCAGCCATGCGGAGCTCGACGTCGGCGACGGCAGCATCGTGATGCTCGGCAACCCGGGACCTGCGTATCGGAGCCCAGCTGGCCATGAGCAGGAATGCGAGATCGCCCGCCGAACCTTGGACACGCCGTACATCGTCGATGGTGTGCACGTCTACGTCGCCGACGTGGACGCTCACTTTGCTTCAGCCCAGGCGGCGGGGGCTGCCATCCTGTCCGAGATCGAAGATCAGGGCTACGGCGATCGCAGCTACGGCGTGGCCGACCCGGAAGGGCATCGCTGGATGTTCGCCCAGCGCATCCACGATGTCTCGCCGGCCGATTGGGGCGCGGCTTCCGCCCCCGCGGGCTAGCGCTCGCTCAGCAGCATCCCGGCCGCGACCGTGTTGTTGGTGGCCTCATCGATCAGGATGAAGCTGCCGGTCAGGCGGTTGCGGGTGTAGGCGTCGTACAGCAGCGGGGCGGTGGTGCGCATGGAGACGCGCCCGATGTCGTTGAGCCCGAGGCTGGTCGCTTGCTCATCCCGATGCAGGGTGTTGACGTCCAGGCGGTAGTCGATGCCGGTGACCATCGCGCGCGCCGACCGGGTCGTGTGCTTGATGGCGAACATGCTGCGCGGGGTGAGGGGCTGGTCCACCATCCAGCAGACCATCGCCTCGAGGTCCTGACTGACCGTCGGCTGGTTGCCGGCTCGACAGATCATGTCGCCGCGCGAGACGTCGAGCTCGTCGGCCAGCCGCACGGTGACCGACATCGGCGCGAAGGCTTCCTCCACCGGCCCGTCGTGCGTCTCGATCGCCGCGATCTTGGACGTGAAACCGCTGGGCAGCACCACGACGTCGTCGCCCGGCTTGAGGACACCGCCGGCCACCTGGCCGGCATAGCCGCGGTAGTCGGGGTGGTCGTCGGACTGCGGGCGGATCACCCACTGGACCGGGAAGCGGACGTCGATGAGGTTGCGGTCGCTGGCGATGTGCACGCGCTCGAGGTGATACAGCAGCGGCGTTCCCTGATACCACGGCATGTTCTCGGAGCGGTCCACCACGTTGTCGCCGAGCAGCGCTGACAGCGGGATGAAGGTGATGTCGGTGATCTCGAGCTTGGTGGAGAACCGGCGGAACTCGGCGACGATCTCCTCGAAGCGCTCCTCGGACCACTCGACCAGGTCCATCTTGTTGACCGCCACGACCAAGTGCGGGATGCGCAGCAGCGAGGCGAGGAACGCGTGGCGCCGCGACTGCTCGATGAGGCCCTTGCGCGCGTCGACCAGGACGATGGCAAGGTTCGCTGTCGACGCGCCGGTGACCATGTTGCGCGTGTACTGCACGTGGCCCGGCGTGTCGGCGATGATGAACTTGCGCCGCGGGGTGGCGAAGTAGCGGTAGGCGACGTCGATGGTGATGCCCTGCTCGCGCTCGGCGCGCAAGCCGTCGGTCAGCAAGGCGAGGTTGGTGCGCTCGTCCCCCCGCGCGCGGCTGGTCGACTCCACGTGCTCGAGCTGGTCGACGAAGATCGTCTTGGAGTCGTAGAGCAGCCGGCCGATCAGCGTGGACTTGCCGTCGTCCACGCTGCCGGCGGTGGTGAACCGCAGCAGGTCCATGCCGGTGTCGTCGGTGGTCTTGTCGACCAGGTCCGCGATGGACATCGCCGGCTCGACGCCGACGTCGACGGGTTCCATCAGCGGCCCCCCGCAGGACTCAGGCGCACTAGAAGTAGCCTTCCTTCTTGCGGTCTTCCATCGCCGCCTCCGAGAATCGGTCGTCGGCGCGCGTGGCGCCCCGCTCGGTGAGGCGCGCGGCGGCGACCTCGGCGATGACCTCGGGCAGGGTCGTGGCGGACGACTCGACCGCGCCGGTGCAGCTCATGTCGCCGACGGTGCGGAAGCGCACCTTGGCCATGAAGGGTTCCTCGCCGTCCATCAGCTCCATGAACTCCGACCGCGCGTAGATCATCCCGTCGCGGCGGAACACCTCGCGCTCGTGGGCGAAGTAGATGCTGGGGATCTCCAGGCGCTCCAGCGCGATGTACTGCCACACGTCCATCTCCGTCCAGTTGGAGATGGGGAAGATCCGCAGATGCTCGCCCTTGCGGATCCGGCCGTTGTACAGGCTCCATAGCTCCGGCCGCTGGGCCTTGGGGTCCCACTGGCCGAACTCGTCGCGGTGGCTGAAGATGCGCTCCTTGGCCCGCGCCCGCTCCTCGTCGCGCCGAGCGCCGCCGAACGCCGCGTCGAACTCATGCTCCGCGATCGCGTCGAGCAGCGTGACCGTCTGCAGCCGGTTGCGGCTGGCCCGGGGGCCTGTCTCCTCGACGGCCCTGCCCGCGTCGATCGAGTCCTGCACGCTGGCGACCACGAGGCGCTCGCCCAGCTCGGCGATCTTGCGGTCCCGGAATTCCAGCGCCTCGGGGAAGTTGTGGCCGGTGTCGATGTGCATGACGGGAAAGGGGAACCTCGCCGGGCGGAACGCCTTCTCGGCAAGGCGCAGCATGATGATCGAGTCCTTGCCGCCGCTGAACAGCAGGACGGGGCGCTCCCGCTCGGCGGCCACCTCGCGCATGATGTGGATCGCCTCGGCCTCGAGCGCGCGCAGGTGTGACAGCGTGTAGGTCGACGTCATGGGGCTCCAGTGTGGCCGACCTCGCGTCATGCCGCCAACCGGGCGGTGCTCTACAGTGCGGGGCGCACCGCCCGCCGCGAACACGGAGGACCCCGGCGTTGGATGAGGTGACCACCCCGCTGCCCGCCGGGGAGTTCGACACGGTGCTTGTGCTCGACTTCGGCGCCCAGTACGCCCAGCTCATCGCGCGCCGGGTTCGGGAGTGCCACGTGTACTCCGAGATCGTCCCGTGCGACACGCCCGCCACCGAGCTGCTCGCGCGTCGCCCTGTCGGGCTGATCCTGTCGGGGGGCCCGAAATCGGTCTACGCGGAGCATGCGCCGACAGTGGATCCGGCGCTGTTCGACGCCGGAATCCCGGTGCTGGGCATCTGCTACGGCCAGCAGCTGATGGCCCAGATGCTGGGCGGGGAGGTGGCGCGGACCGGGGGCAGCGAATTCGGCAAGACCCAGCTGCGCGCCGAGGGGGACAGCGTGCTGCTGCGCGACCAGCCGGCCGAGCAGACCGTGTGGATGAGCCACAACGACGCGGTCGTGACCCCGCCCGAGGGCGCGCGCGTCGTGGCGGCGACGGCGGGGGCGCCGGTGGCTGCGTTCGAGGACCCCGAGCGCGGGCGCTTCGGGGTGCAGTACCACCCAGAGGTCAGCCACACCCCGCACGGCCAGGATGTGCTGCGCTCGTTCATCGCGGCCACCGGCGCCCGGCCGGCGTGGACGGCGCACTCGGTGATCGAGGCCAGCGTCGCGGCGATCCGCGCGCAGGTGGGCGAGGAGAAGGTCCTGTGCGGCCTGTCCGGGGGCGTCGACTCGGCGGTGGCTGCGGCGCTGGTCCACGAAGCCGTCGGAGATCAGCTGACCTGCGTCTTCGTCGACCACGGGCTGCTGCGCGCCGGCGAGGCCGAGCAGGTCGAGGAGACCTTCGGCCCGCGCTTCTCGACGCGGCTGGTGACCGCGAAGGCGGCCGACCGGTTCCTGGAGCGACTGGCCGGGGTCACCGACCCCGAGCAGAAGCGCAAGATCATCGGCACAGAGTTCATCCGCGTGTTCGAGGACGCCGCGCGCGAGCACGCCGGCGACGCGCGCTTCCTGGTGCAGGGCACGCTGTACCCCGACGTGATCGAGTCGGGCCACGGCACCGCTGCGACCATCAAGAGCCACCACAACGTGGGCGGGCTGCCCGCCGACATGATGTTCGAGCTGGTCGAGCCACTGCGCTGGCTGTTCAAGGACGAGGTGCGCCGCGTCGGCGAGGAGCTCGGACTGCCCGCTGACATCGTGTGGCGCCAGCCGTTCCCCGGGCCCGGCCTGGCGGTGCGGATCATCGGCGAGGTCACCCACGAGCGCCTTGACCTGCTGCGCGCCGCCGATCGCATCGTGCTGGAGGAGCTGCGCCGCGCCGGGATGGAGCGACGCATCTGGCAGTCATTCGCGGTGCTGCCCGCGATCCGCAGCGTCGGCGTGCAGGGTGATGAGCGCACCTACGGCCACCCGATCATCGTCCGCGCGGTCACCAGCGAGGACGCGATGACCGCCGACTTCGCGCGCATCGACTGGGACGTGCTCGAGCGCATCTCCGTGCGCGTGGTGAACGAGGTCCCCGGCATCAACCGGGTGGCCTACGACATCACCTCCAAGCCGCCGGGGACGATCGAGTGGGAGTGAACGAGCGGCCCTCAACGGATTGCCCCTGTGAGGCGCATCGCGTCCCATCCCGGCGGATCCTTCAAAGCGCGATGGCGTGCCGTCCGCGCGGGTATGAGCGCTGATCACCGCCAGGAAGGACCGCCCCGCCGATGCCTCGCCTTCGCAAGTCCGACTGCTCGCAGCCCGGCATCGTGCGCCGTCGGCGCGGGCGGGGCTTCAGCTATCACTGGGCCGAGACTGGCGAGCGGGTCGCTGATCCCCAGATCGTGGAGCGCATCGGCGAGCTTGTACTGCCCCCGGCGTGGGAGGACGTGTGGATCTGCCCCTACGCCAACGGCCACCTGCAGGCGATCGGAACGGACGCCGCAGGCCGCAGGCAGTATCGCTACCACGACGCGTGGCGAGAGCGCCGCGACGCCGAGAAGTTCGACGAGATGCTCGAATTCGCCCGCTCGCTGCCGGATCTGCGTGCCGCCGTCGATCAGCAACTGCGCGCAGAGGGCATGGGGCGAGAGCGCGTCCTGGCCTGCGCCGTGCGGCTGTTGGACCGCGGCTTCTTCCGCATCGGCGCGGAGATCGGCAAGTCCGGCGACATTGAGACCTTCGGCCTGACGACGATGCGCAAGGACCACGTCA
>DATKBU010000131.1:0-3088 GCA_035513815.1 Egibacteraceae bacterium | reverse complement strand
CAGCGCCGCGGCGCCGTCACGCACGAGCGTGACGCGGTCCAGCCGCAGGACGCGACCGTTGTCGGACACTGCTCGGCCCCAGTCGCCGTTGACTCCGCAGGTGTGCGGCAGTAGCGCAGTGTGCACTATCGACGAAGACTGCGGCTCACCGACGCCGCCAAAGGAGCATGCAACGTGAGACTCATCCGCTTCCGATCCTCTGACGGCGCCGAGCGCGCGGGCGCGCTGCAAGGCGCCGCCGTGCACGACGTGCGCGGCGACGTGCTCCACGCTCCGCAGCTCGGACCGGCAGTGGCCGAGCTGGCGGATGTACGCCTGCTCGCTCCCTGCCTCCCGACCAAGGTGGTGTGCGTGGGGCGCAACTACCTGCCCCATATCCGCGAGATGAGGCAGGAGGTCCCTGAACGACCGCTCATCTTCTTCAAACCGCCCAGCGCCGTCATCGGCCCTGACGACGCCATCGAGCGACCGCCCATCGCGGAGCGATTCGATTACGAGGGCGAGCTGGCGGTCGTGATGAGCCGCCAGGCCCGAGGACTCACGGAGGACGACTACGAGGACTTCGTCCTCGGCTACACGTGCGCGAACGACGTCACCGTGCGGGACTGGCAGGCGGACGGGCAATGGACGCGGGCGAAAGGGTCGGACACGTTCTGCCCGCTTGGGCCCTGGATAGAGACAGAGCTGGCTGCGCCGTCAAAGACCCGGCTGCGCACGAGGCTGAACGGCGAGCTGCGCCAGGACGGCAGCACTGCCGATCTGCTGTTCGGCCTGGGGGCGCTGCTGGCGTTCATCACCGAATGGATCACCTTGGAGCCGGGCGACGTGGTCCTCACCGGGACGCCAGGCGGCGTCGGGCCGATGGTCCCTGGGGATCTGGTGGAGGTCGAGATCGACGGGATCGGGGTTCTGCGCAACACCGTCTCGGGGCCGAGCTGAGCGCATTTCGGCGCCCGCCGTCGGGCTGCCTGAGCGTAGGGTCCCCGTAGGCTCCGGCCGAACAGCGAAGGAGATTCACGTGGCCGTCGGGATACTCATCGCGCTGACCGCAGGCGCCCTCATCGGCGGGCAGGTCGCCATCATGGGCCGCAACGCGCCTCGCGTCGGCGCGGGCACCGCCCCAGTGAATCTGCGCGCAGGCGCTGGCCTGGGGGTTCTCGCGTTCGGCGTGTACCTGGTCGCGGGGCGCTGAGATGGTCCATGCGCTGGTTCTGGGCGGCGGCTTCGGAGGGCTGGCTGCGGCGCACGAGCTGCGGCGGCGGCTGGACGCCGACGACGAGGTGACGCTGGTCGCCGCCAGCGACCGCTTCTTTGTTGGATTCGCCAAGCTGTGGGATCTCGTCGGAGCTCGGACACTCGAGCGCGGCGCCGAGCCGCTCGCCGGCCTGGAGCGCCACGGGATCCGCTTCCTCAAGGCCGATGTGCTCGGGATCGATCCGGACGTCTGCGCGGTCGAGACCACTGCCGGCCCTCTTGCGGGCGACGGCATCGTGGTGGCCCTCGGCAGCGCGCATGCCCCGGCGCACCTCGCGCTGCTCGGACCCAGAGCGCACAATCTCTATGACGCCAAAGGGCTGGCCGGCATGCGAGCGGACCTCGAGACCCTCGACGAGGGCAGGCTGGTCATCGCGATCCTCGGCGGCCCGTATCTCTGTCCGCCTGCGCCCTTCGAGGCGGGCCTGCTCCTGGATGAGTGGCTTCGGACCCGCGGGCGGCGCGAGCGCGTCGAGCTCGCGGTCTCGACGCCGCAGCCACTGACCCTGCCGGTGGCAGGGCTCGACGCCAGTCGCTATCTGGCCGACCGGCTGGCGGAGCGAGAGGTCGACCTGCTCACCGGGCGCCAAGTTGAGGCGATCGACCACGGGCGGGGCACCATCCACTTCGCCGGAGCCGACACCATCGAGTGGCAGCTGCTGTTCGCAGTCCCCGCCGCAGTCCCGCAGCCGGTGCTCGCCGCCAGCCCTCTCGCCGGTCCTTCGGGGTGGATCGAACCTGACCCGCGCACATTCGCCACCGGGTTCGAGCGCGTCTACGCGGTCGGCGACTGCACGCAGGTGCCCACCGCGACCGCCCAGCTGCCGAAGGCCGGGGTGTTCGCCAGGGCCGGCGGCATCGTCGCCGCCCAGAACCTGGCGGCCGATCTCCGCGACGGCGAGCGGGCCGAGTTCGACGGCTACGGCTACTGCTTCCTGGAGCTGCCGGGTCAGCGGGTGGCCAAAGTGGAGGGCGACTTCTACGCCCAGCCCAGGCCCGCTGTGTCCTTGACCCCTCCAGACGAGGCCGCCTTCCGCGCTAAGCAGCGCTGGGAGCAGGAGCTGTTGAGCGACTGGCTGCGCTGAACCGCCGCAGATCCTGACCGGGCTGCGTATCGGCGAGCGCCGGAGGGCGACGATCCAGGCGCGTTTCGTGGACCGACCGGCGGACCGCGGTCGAGGACGCCGACTGCCTGGTCGCCGAGCTGATGCGCTGGAAGCATTGCGGACGCTCGCCGGTTGACAGCTGCCATGGGCATTGATCGGCAAGGAGCAATGGAGCTGCTCGATTGGCGCCGAAGGGTCCACGAGCTGTACGGGGAGGTTCGCGCCGGCTACCGGAGCGATCCGGAGGAGGCGCACCAGCGGTGGCTCGCCGGGCGGCAAGAGCTAGTGGGGCGCCATCCTCAGTCACCGCTGGACGAGGAGGCCCGAGCCCGGTTCCGCGGCCTGGATCACTTTCCCTACGACCCGGCGCTGGCGTTCACGGCGCGCGTCGAGGAAGCGGAGCAGCGGCGCTACGAGCTGCCGACCAGTTCCGGCGGCGCGATGGCCTTCGTGCGCTTCGGCCGAGTGCGCCTGGCAGTCGGGACGCTGGACCTGTACTGGCTGGACGCGTATGGCGACGGCCTGTTCCTGCCGTTCCGTGACACCACTGCGGATCGTGACACCTATGGCGGCGGGCGCTATCTGCTCGACACGGTGAAGGGCGCCGATCTGGGCTCCGCGGCCGACGGCGAACTGGTGCTCGACTTCAACTTCGCCTACAACCCGAGCTGTCATTACCGCTCGGATTGGACATGCCCCCTGCCGCCTCCTGACAACTGGCTGGACGA
>DATKBU010000130.1:0-3086 GCA_035513815.1 Egibacteraceae bacterium | reverse complement strand
GTCGTGCTGGGGGCCAGCCTCGGCACGACCGGCACGGGCTGGCTCGTCGCGGTGCTCGGCTTGAAGGTGAACCTCGGCTCGTACGCGCTGCCGCTGGTGGGCGCCGGCGCCTTCATGAGACTGCTGGCGCGCGGACGGTGGCGGTGGCTGGGCCTCGCGCTGGCGGGGTTCGGCCTGATCTTCGTGGGGATCGACACGCTGCAGGACGGCATGCAGGAGCTGTCGGGCCACGTCGATTTCGCCGGGCTGCCGTCGGGCGGAGCGTGGGGACACCTCCTGGCGATGGCGATCGGCATGGGCCTCACCGTCCTCATGCAGTCCTCGAGCGCGGCGGTCGCGACGACGCTGACGGCGCTGCATACGGGTGCGGTGAACATCGAGCAGGCGGCAGCGCTGGTCATCGGCGCGGCCATCGGCACCACGGCGACCGGCGCGCTGGCCGCGATTGGCGGCAGCGTCCCGGCCAGGCGTACCGCCCTCGCCCACGTGCTGTTCAATCTGACGACCGGCCTGATCGCCCTGGTCCTGCTGCCGGCGCTGTTGCGGGGCATCCGGGTGGCGCAGGCAGAGCTGGACCTGAACGCGGGCGCCCTCGCGCTGGCGGCGTTTCACACAACCTTCATCGCGCTCGGCGTCGCGGTCTTTCTCCCGTTCGTGAACGCGTTCGCCCGCCTGATCGAGCGGCTGGTGCCCGACAAGGGCCCCAGGCTGACGCGTCATCTCGACACCACCCTGCTCCAGGCGCCAGGCGTCGCGCTCGAGGCCACACGGCGCGCGCTCGGCGACACGGCGGGCGAAGTGTTCGACGCGCTCCGCGACGTGCTCGGCGGTGCGGCCGGGAGCGGGGATGACTTCCGACGCGTCCAGATTCACGAGGCGCTCGACCAGGTACAGCAGTTCCTCGCGACGATCCCCTCCGAGCCGGAGCAGGAGCGGCTGGCGCAGTCCCGCATGGCGCAGATGCACACGATCGACCACCTGATGCGCCTGCGATCGCGACTGAGCCCGTCCGGCGCCGTGCGGCGGATGCTGGCGGACCCGCGCCTGGCCCCGGCGGCGGCACACACCCGGAGCCTCGTCGAGCTGGCGGAGGCGGGCGTCCGCGGCCGCGCGCCGGCGGCGTGGCTGACCCTCATCGAACAGCACGCGTCGAATCTGGCGGAGCTGCGCCGGAACGAACGTCTCGCCGTGCTCCGGCAGACCGGCGGCGGCTGGGGACCGCACGAGGCGCTGCAGGCGCTCGACGCCACGCGCTGGTTCGAGCGCGCGGGTTACCACAGCTGGCGCATCTGCCACTATCTCGGCAGTGAGCTGAGGACCCTGACCGGCGAAGCGGCTCAGGCGGAGCGTCGCGATCGACCCGCCCCCTGACGCGTCGCGCGCGCCGTCATGTCAGGGCTCGGGGGTTCGGGGGTTCGGGGGTTCGGGGGTTCGGGGGCTCGGGGTTCGGGGGTTCGAGGGTTCGGGGGCTCGGGGCTCGGGGGTTCGGGACGGGGTCCGCCGCGTCTGCGGCTGCGCTGGCGCGCTGATAGAGGAAGGACACCAGCACCAGGACGGCGCCCACCAGCAGGAATCCGACCACGCGGTAGAAACCGGCCAGCGAGGCGAGATCCGACAGCAGGACCTTCCCCACGGTCAAGGCGAAGAGCCCGATGCCGACGTACCGCACCGGTGGATACCGCCGCCGCAGGCCGACGACGACGAGTGCCGCGGCATAGGCGGCCCACAGCAGCGAAATCGACAACTGCGACGCCAGCCAGGCATCGGCCCGCGAGAGGGTGCGCACCTGCCAGTAGGCCGAGGCCTCGGACGTCAGCACGACCACGGTCAGGATCTGCGCGGCGACAATCAGCGGCGAGAACAGGCGCGCCGCGCCCGCTCCGGCGCGGCGATGCCAGACGGCCAGCGCGTAGAGCAGCGCCACGATGAAGCCGCCCGAGGCTGCTCGGGCGTTGAACAGGAGCGTGAGCGAGGTGGGCGGATCCGAGGTGGCGAGCGACAGCCACTGTGTGCACGCGACGGCGATGGCGATCAGCCCGGCCGTGCGGAACCAGGTCCGCCCGACGCGCAGCCCGATCCACACGATGCCCGCCCCTTCGGCGGCCATCGTCACGACGACCCACGGACCATCGAACCGCAGCGCCACGCCGGCAGCCAGCAGCGCGAAGGCCAGCGCGGCCCAATGGAGCCCCGCCTCCAGGTTGAACCCGCGGATCCTCCAGGCGAGCGCGGCGAAGCCGGCGCCGAGGACCCACGCCACCCACGGGGCGCCCGCGAGCCACTGGTCCTCCAGGATCATGTACGCCGCCGCGCACGCGAACACCCCGTTGCCGTGCAGCAGCAGGACGTCGGTCCCGCGGACCGGGAAGCCCTTGCCGAGCCGGTGCACCTGGGCAGCCAGGTGCATGCCGACGATTGCCGCGGCCGTGGCCAGCATCGCCGTGGTCCACACGGGCCCCGTGTGCTCGATCCGGCCGAGAAGCGGCAGCGCAGCCGCAGCCCAGGCGGCCAGGCGCAGGCCGTCGAGGCCGGAGGCGACGCCGAGCGCGAGCGCCGCGCCGCTGAACAGGATCAGGAACACGAACAACTCGAGCCTGAAGTCCCACAGGATCCCGAGCGAGGCCGCGTAGTACAGGACCGGCGCCGTGGCCAGCAGCCGCGTCGCGAACGGGTGCTCCGCGCGGCGCGCACTGGCGAGCGCGCGCAGGAACATCCCACAGTAGAGGGTGAGGAAGAGCTCCGTGCGCAGGTGGTTGCCTGCGAGAGAGAAGCGGTCGGCCCAGATCAGGAGGATTGCCACGGTCAGCACGTATGCCGTGGCGCCGAGCTGCGGCCAGCCGCGGCGGCGCGCGAGAAGGACCGTCGCCCCGATGAGCAGCGCGACGTAGGAGAAGAGCGTGACCTCGGCGTCGCGCGCGCCGCCGACGAGCAGCGGCGTCGCATAGCCGCCCACGACGGCCAGCACCGCCAGAGGCAGGGAGCGGCGGCGGTCCGCCAGCAGCGCGCCCGTCGCCGTGACCAGCACCAGGGCCCCAGCGGCGGCTGCGGGCGGGATCAGCGCGTACAGGTTCAGCGCCGCATAGGTC
>DATKBU010000129.1:0-10373 GCA_035513815.1 Egibacteraceae bacterium | reverse complement strand
GTCGTCCGCGGTCGGAGCGGGCTCCTCAGCCGGCTCGTCAGCGGGCGCGGTCTCGGCATCGTCGGGCGCTGCCGCCGGCTGCGCAGTCGCGCAGGCCGAGGCCAGGACCGCCAGCACTACCCAAACGAGAATGAGAAGCCTCGGGCGCCGCGCTGCCTCGAGCCGATCGTCGTTGCTGCCCTTCATTGTTCCTCCGTGGTCAGACTTAGGTAAGGTTAACTTGAAAAGTAGACTGAGCGCGCCCAGCAATGCAAATCGTCAGGAGCTGGATCGGCTCAGTGGGCCGAAACCGCGCGCGACCAGCACCGCCATCGGCAGGCCAGCCACAAGGATGAGAACCAGCGCGGGGGCGGCCGCACGGGCGAAGAACGCTTCGCTGGTGGCGTTCCACACCGCGGTGGCAAGGGTGCGCTGTCCGGTGGGGCCGAGCAGCAGCGTGGCGGGTAGCTCCTTCATCGCTGTGAGGAAGACCAGCATCCCGCCAGCGACCAGGCCGGGTCGCGCGAGGGGCACAGTCACCTGCGCGGTGACCCGCGCGCCCGAGGCGCCAAGAGTGCGCGCGGCATCCTCCAGCGAAGGGCTGATCTGCAGCACCGATGACCGCACCGCTCCCACCGCCTGAGGCAGGAACAGCACGACGTAGGCGAACACCAGCAGCGCCAGCGTCTGGTACAGCGGCCCCGCGAACCGCGCACCGAAGAACACCAGCGACAGCGCGACGACGATCCCCGGCAGCGCATAGCCGAGATAGGTCACCCGCTCGAGCAGGATCGTGGAGCGCCGCCGGTATCGGACGCTGAGCACGCCGATCGGCAACGCCAGCGCCGCCGAGGCGGCGGCAGCCATCGCGGAGGCGCGCACGCTGTGCCACGCCGCGGCCCAGGTCTCTGCCGCCAGCCTCAGCGGCTCCCCTGCGGCGAGGCCGCGCGCAAGCCAGTAGCCGAGCACCACGACTGGAACGCCAAGTCCGAGCCCTGCGACGAGCGCGCAGAACACCACGGCGGGCCAGCGCCAGCGGCCGAGGCGGGCCGTCGGCGGCGTCCTGCGCGCGCCAGGGCCGGTGCGATGGTGAGCATCGCCTCCGCGAAGGCGCGCCTCGATGACGAGAAGCGCGCCCGTCAGCGCCACGAGGACGAGCGCGAGCACCACGGCGCCGGTGCGATCGAATCCGGCCCGGTACGCCGTATGGATCGCTCGGGTGAACGAATCGAAGCGCAGCAGGCTCACCGCCCCGAAATCGCTGAGCGCATACAACGCGACGAGCAGCGCGCCGGCCGCGATCGCCGGCCGCAGCAGCGGCAGGGTGATGCGGGCGAACACCGCTGGTTTGCCGCTTCCGAGGCTGCGTGCCGCATCCTCTAGCGACCGGTCCATGCCCATCAGCGCGCCCCGCACCGTCAGAAGCACGTAGGGGTAGCTCACCAGGGTCAGGGCCGCCGCGGCCCCCCAGAGCCCATAGATGTCAGGCAGTCGCTGGACGCCGAACGGCCCGAGCAGCCTCGGGAGCATGCCTCCAGGGGCGAAGGCGGCGACGTAGGCGAAGCCGGCGACGTAGCTGGGGATGACCAGCGGCAGCGACAGCGCCACCGACCAGACGCGCCGGCCCGGGAGATCAGTGCAGGTGACGAGCCAGGCGAGCGGGACGCCGATGAGAACCGCCCCGGCGGTGACGACCGCGACCAGCCCCACAGTGTTCGAGAGCACCTCAGCGGTAGCCGGCCGCCACAGCAGCCGCAGGGCCTCCTCACCCGCTCCGGCGGCGCGCACAGCCAGATACGCCAGCGGCAAGGCGGTGGCGATTGCGGCCACGAGCGTGGGAACCAGCAGCAGCCCCGGGAGCCGGCGCCGTGGCGCACGCCCGGCGACGGCTGTCGCGCTGGGCGCGACGGCGCCCTTCGACATGAGTGATCGCTCCGATGGTGTAGGTAAGGTGACCCTTAGACAGTGTGGGGCCGCGAGCGCGCAACCGCAAGAAACGGGCCAGTCGAAGGCGAGCGCCGCGACCCGATAGCCTGGTCTCGATGCAGCACCCAGACCATTACGCGGCACTCGGCGTCGCCCCAAGCGCCGACCTGAGAACCATTCGCGGCGCCTACATCGCGGTCATGCGCCGGCGCCATCCTGACCTGCACCCGAAGGACCCCGCCGCGGGCGACAGTGCGCGCACGGCGAACGCCGCGTGGCACGTGCTGCGTGATCCGGGCCGGCGGCGCGCATATGACCGCCTGCTCGCCGCTCGGGCCCCCGACCCACTGCTCTACGGGGCGGCTGGCTCCACGCGCCCGGCGCAGAAGGGCGGCCATGTCGCCCACTCGCGCGACGGCGAGCGCTACCGACGCGCATTTCACCGCGCGGCGGTGAGAGCCGCTGCTGTCGCCATGTCTGCGGGCAGCCTTGCGCTGTTGGGCGTCGCAGCCCTCTGAGCGTTGGGCTCAGATGAGGGACAGGCCTGCATCTGAGTCCGGCGGGCGAGCGGAGTCCGCGGCGTGCTGCAGCGGCGACAGGAACGGCAGAGCCGTCGGATCCAGCTCCTCGGACTCGCCGAAGGGTGCGAGCCCTGACTCCGACAGCGGCGCCGCAGTCACGCGCGGACGCTGGCGGCGCGCGCCGTAGGCGACCACGATTACGTCCAGCGCACCGTCAGCTTCCAGCGACGCCTCGGCCACGAAGCCGTAGCACGACGCATTCGCAGGGACCATCCGCTCGGCGGCGAACCGGCTCAGGAAATCGAAGCGAGCCGCATCGTCGTCTGGGAATCCCTGCAAGACGGCGACCTGGGTGGCTTCCGGCAACGGCAGCACGACGGTCGGCGGCAGCGGCCTGGACTGACGCGCGACCATGTTGCGAGCGGCCTCCTGGCAGACCACCTCGAGCTCTTCCATCCTCATCCGCGCGGCTCCAGCCCGCCCTGCAGCGCGGAGGCGGCTTGGTGGAAGACCGCCTGCCAGTCGTTCGCGGCCGCAAGCGGCGGCGCGATCTCCTCGGTGATCTGCTCGCGCAGGGACCGGGGGACGCCGTACGCGTCGGGCGAGGCGATGCCGAAGAACCGCTGGCGGCCCTCGGCGGCGCTGGTGAAATCGCCCGGCGCCGCCACGGCCACGATCGCGATGTGCGCCCCCCACTCTTGAACCAGGCGGTTACCCGCCCGGTGCGCCAGCCCGAGGTTTGCCTCATCATCTTCGAAGGTGAGCGCGACCACGTCCCAGCCCGCCGCCTCCAGCGCCGCCAGCGGCTGCTCCAGCGCCTCCGCGTCCGCAACGCCGGCGAGATCGAGCACCCGCCGCCCCGGCTCGCGATCGCCGAACTCCAACGGCACCGGCGGCTCTCCGCACGCCGAGACTGCGAGTGCGGCCGCCAGCAGGAGCGCGGCCAGCGCCGACCTACGCATCCAGCGCCGCCTTCAGCCGATTGACCGGGCCCTCGAGCGCGTGCGCCTGCGCGAGCTCGTCCAGCCGCGCGTCGTCTCGCCGGCCATGGCGCCGGCGGACGGGGACATCGCCGCGCAGCGGCACGATGTCGAGCATCGCCTTCAGATACGCCTCCGAGCCCCGCAGCCGGCCCACCAGCGCGGACGAGCCGCTGTCATCGGCGGCCAGTAGGGCCTCCAGCGACGGATACGCCTGAACCAGCCGGGCGGCAGTGCGCTCCCCCACCCCTGGAACTCCAGGAAGTCCATCGGAGGAATCCCCGCGGAGCATCGCGAAGTCGGCATAGCGGCTGGCTGGGACGCCGTACTTATCCAGGACCGCGGCCTCGTCAAAGACGCCGAGCTGGCTGACGCCCTTGACCGTGAAGAGCACCCGCACGGCGGCAGCGTCCTCGCTTTCGTCGCGCACCAGCTGCAGCAGGTCCCGGTCCCCGGTGACGATGTCGATGCGGTCGCCCGCAGTCGCTTCGGCGCACAGCGCCGCGATGGCGTCATCCGCCTCCCAGCCCGGCGACTCGACGCAGTCGATCCCGCACGCCCCCAGCACGTCGAGAAGCAGCTCGAACTGCCACGGCAGCGCGTCGGGCTCCTCTGGGCGGTCGGCTTTGTAGCCGGCGTAGGCGGCCACGCGCTCGGCAGGGCGCCAGTCGGCGTCGAGGACGTGCAGCGCGTCCTCGGGGCGATGATCGATCAGCAGTCGCGCATGCATGTCGAGCACGCCGCGGACGGCGTTCACCGGGCGCCCCTGCGGGTCGGTCATCGAGCGCGGCAAGGCGAAGAACGCCCGATAGAGCAAGCTGGAGGTGTCGAGCAGCAATCGATGCGTCATCGACCCTACGATAAGGGCCATGAGCGACACCATCGTATGGATCTCCGGCGCGTCCTCAGGAATCGGGGCGGCGCTGGCCGCCGCCGTGCCCTTCGACGGCGCCCGAGTCATCGACATCTCCAGATCGGGCGACGGGCCGGCGGGCGAGCACGTGCCAGCGGATCTCGCCGATCCCTCCGCCTGGGCCGCGGTCGAGTCGCACTTCATCGCTGCGCTCGGCAACTTCACCGGCAGTCGAGCCGTCTTCTTTCACTGCGCCGGCGTGCTCGCGCCGGTCGGGTTCGCAGGGGAAGTCGACTCCGCGGCCTACCGGGCCAACGTCGTGCTGAACTCGGCGGCGCCGCAGGCGCTGGGCCATGCCTTCCTCAAGGCCACGCGAGACTTCGACGGGCGCAGCGACCTCGTCCTTCTGACCTCTGGAGCGGCGCAGCGGCCGTACGAGGGCTGGTCCAGCTACGGGGCCGGGAAAGCGGCGGTCGACCAGTGGGTGCGAAGCGTCGGCGCAGAGCAGGAGGCTCGCGGCGGACGCTGCCGGGTGCTCGCCGTGGCCCCGGGCGTGGTGGCCACCGCGATGCAGGATCAGATCCGCAAGGTCGATCCGCGCGACTTTCCGGCGGTGAGCAAATTCATCGAACTGCATGCGACAGGAGCGCTGCGCTCGCCCGAGGACGCCGCACGCGATCTGTGGGGCCTGCTCGACCGCGATTTCCCCAACGGCAGCGTGCTCGACGTGCGAAGGCTGACCGCATGAGCAAGTGGCCGTTCCTGCCTCCGCTCACGCCGATGGAGGCTCGGGTGCGCACCGAGCTTCCCGAGCCTCCCGGCTGGGCCTACGAGCCCAAATGGGACGGCTTCCGCGCGCTGGCCTGGGCGCCGAGCAAGCGCGACGCCCAGCGGCTCGACAGCCGCAACCAGCGCCCGCTGCTGCGCTACTTCCCGGAGCTGGCGCCCGCCCTCGATTCACTGCCTGCCGGCGCGGTCGTGGATGGAGAGGTCCTGGTCGTCATCGACGGCCGCACCGACTTCGACGCGCTTCAGCAGCGTCTGCATCCCGCGGACAGCCGGGTCCAGAAGCTGGCGCGTTCCACGCCCGCCCAGCTGGTCGCGTTCGACCTGCTGGCGATCGACGGCCAGGACCTTCGCGGGCTTCCGTTCTCCGAGCGCCGCACTCGGCTGGCCGGCGTCGCCGAGCAGCTGAGCCCTCACTGGCACCTCACGCCCTCCACTGAGGATGCCGTCGAGGCTCAGCGCTGGTTCCATGAGTTCGAGTCGGCCGGATGCGACGGCATCGTGGCGAAAAAGCTGGAGCGGCCCTATCTGGAGGGCGAGCGAGCGATGGTCAAGGTGAAGCATCGCCGAACCGTCGACTGCGTCATCGGGGGCTACCGCGTTCACAAGGAGGGCGACCGGATCGGCTCGCTGCTGCTAGGGCTGTACGACGAGCGCGACCAGCTGCACTTCATCGGCCATTGCTCAGGGTTTCCCGATGCCCATCGGGTGGCGCTGCTGAAGAAGGTCCAGCCGCTGGAGGCCCCGGAGGGCTTCGGCGAGGACGCCCGCCGCCCAGGTAGCCCTAGCCGCTGGTCGGCCGACAAGGACCTGTCGTGGACGCCGCTGCGCCCGGAGCTGGTGTGCGAGATCAGCTATGACCAGCTGACCGGCGACCGCTTCCGCCACGCCACGCGGTTTGAGCGCTGGCGCCCGGACAAGGACCCGCGCGACTGCCGGCTCGACCAGCTCGAGCGCCCTGAGGGGCCCGCGTTCGACGAGGTCGTGATCTCCTAGATCCCAGGCGGTGCTACCGTCGGACCATGACCGAGCACCGGCGGATGACAGCCAGCGAGCGGCGGACCCAGCTCGTGGAGGTCGCGAAGAAGGTCTTCGCCGAGCTCGGCTACGACGGCGCGAGCGTCGAGGAGATCGCCCACCGGGCCAAAGTGTCCAAGCCGATCGTGTACGAGCACTTCGGCGGCAAGGAGGGCCTGTACGCAGTGGTCGTCGACCGCGAGGTCTCGCGGCTGCTGGAGATGATCACCTCGCGTCTCGGACCCCAGCTCGGCGCGCGCGAGCAGGTTCGCGGCAGCGCGCTGGCATTCCTCGACTACATCGAGGCGGATCCCGACGGCTTCCGCGTGCTGACCCGGGATTCGCCGGCCAGCTTCTCCAGCGGCGGCATGGCCGGCCTGCTGAGCGACGTCGCGGAGAAGGCCGAGGATGTCCTGGTCAGCTTCTTCGCCAAGTCCGGGCTCCGCCTGGACTCGGCGCCGCTGTACGCCCACGCGCTCGTCGGCATGATCGTCCAAGTCGGCGCCTGGTGGGCCGAGGAGCGAGCGCCCGAGAAGGAGGTCGTCGCCGCTCACGTCACGGCGCTGGCCTACTCGGGCCTGTCGCAGCTCCCCCGCAACCCCGCCAAGCTTGTGAGCGCCGAGGGCCCGGCCGCCTGACGCGCGCGGCGGCCGGTCAGGCTCTGGCGGCCTCGCGCTCGCGCGCGGCTGCCTGCTTCTGCTCGTAGCGCGTCGCGGTCTGATCCAGCTGCTCCAGGAACATGCGGAGCTGCTTCCGCGCCTGCTCCGCCTCGTCATCGAGCCCATCGGCCTCGAAGAACTTCCAATGGCGCAGCAAGGGCCAGATCACCTCATCGTGATGCACACGCAGGTTGTAGATCCCCGCTTTGGCGATCATCGCGGCCTTGCGGCTGAAGTCGGTCAGCCCGGCGCCGGGCATCTCGAACCCGATGACCTCCTTCGCCACCGCCTTGACCACACGCGAGGGATCGACCTTCATGGCGGCCTCGAGCAGGTCTCGGTAGAAGATCATGTGCAGATTCTCATCGGTCGAGATGCGCGCCATGATCCGATCGGCGACCGGGTCGGAGGAGTAGCGGCCGGTATTGCGGTGCGACACCCGGGTGGCCAGCTCCTGGAAGGCGACGTAGGCCATCCCCTGGACGGCGTCCTTGCCGTCGCGGTCGTAGCCGGTCTCCATGGCGTCCATGCGGCCGCGCTCGAGCAGGACCGGGTCGATGTTGCGCGTCACGATGAGATAGTCGCGCAGCACGATGGCGTGCCGGCCCTCCTCGGCGGTCCAGCGATGGACCCAGTTGATCCACGGGCCGTCGCCGCCGCCGAACATGTCGTAGATCTCGCGGTGGTAGCTCGGAAGGTTGTCCTCGGTCAGCAGGTTGACCTCGAAGGCGATCTGCGCGACGCCGGTCAGCCGCGCCTGATCTGGCGTCCACGGCTCCTTGTCGAAGTCCCGCCCGAGGCTCCACGGGATGTACTCGTGGGGGAACCACTCCCGGGCGCGGGCGGTGTGCTCATTGAGCAGACGCTCGGCGGTCGGCTCAAGCTCGTTCAGCAATGCGACATCGGTGAGGCTTGGCGGCACGCTCTTGGCTCCCTCTCGGCGGCGACTGGTGCGCCCTCGTATTGGTTACGCCACCGTAACCTACGCCTGCGTAGGTTCGGAGTCAACCACTGCCGCCTGCTAGGGTGCCGCCCATGAGCACGCTGATACTGATCCGTCACGGCCAGTCGGAATGGAACGCGGAGAACCGCTTCACCGGCTGGGTCGACTCACCGCTTTCCGAGCAGGGCCGACGCGAGGCCAAGCGCGCAGGCGAGCTCCTGGCCAGCGAGGGCATCGCCGTCGATCGGGCGTTCACGTCCACCCTGAGCCGCGCGGTCGAGACCGGCCAGATCGTCCTCGACGCCCTCGGCCAGGGCGGCCTGGAGCAGACCAGAGCCTGGGAGCTGAACGAGCGCTTCTACGGCGCGCTGACCGGGCGCAACAAGCAGCAGACCCGCGAGGAGTTCGGAGACGAGCAGGTCCACGTCTGGCGACGCAGCTATGACATCGCGCCGCCGGGGGGCGAGAGCCTGAAGGACACCGGCAATCGGACGCTGCCGTACTTCAATCACACCATCCTTCCGGCCACGCGCGAGGCCGATGTCGTGCTGGTGTCCGCACACGGCAACTCCCTGCGCTCCATCGTCAAGGAGCTCGACGGGCTCGACGACGACGCGGTGACGCGACTCGAGCTGGCCACGGGCGTGCCGCTGGTCTACGAGCTGCGCGACGGGCGACCTGTCGGCAAGCGGATCCTGGAGTAGCGCGGCGTGCTGACGATCACCGCAGAGGCGGGCGAGCCACTCGACGTCCAGGCGGACATGCTGGTCGTCGGCGTCTTCAAAGGCGGGATCGAAGGTCCCGGCGCCGGCGCCGCGCTCCACGCCCTCGGACTCGGCGCAGCGCCCGTGACTCCCGACTTCCGCGGCGACGTCGACCAGACGCTGCTGCTGTCCGCGCCGGGACTCAGTGTGTCGGCGCTTCTGCTGGTGGGCCTGGGGCGGATGGACGCGATGGACCCCGAGGCCCTGCGGCGAGCGGCAGCGGTCGCGGCCCGGGCCGCCCGTAAGGCGCGCCGGATCGCGACGACGCTGGCAGAGGTCCATGTCAGCGGATCCACGCTGCAGGCGGTCGCGGAGGGCTTCCGGCTCGGTGCGTATGAGGATCGGCGTTTCCGCAGCCAGCCGCAGGAGGATGCGGCGAAGCTGGAGGAAGTCGTCGTCCTGGTGCCTTCGAGCCGCCTGGCGGAGGCCAGAGCGGCGTTCGCTCGCGCGGAAGTCACCTCACGCGCCACATGCGCGGCCCGCGACCTGGTCAACCTGCCGCCTGATCGCAAGCGGCCCGAGCAGCTGGCCGCGGCGGTCGAGGAGCTCGCACGGGGCGCCTGCGAGGTGAGCGTCCGCGACGAGGCGCAGCTGGCCGACGAGGGCTTCGGCGGCGTGCTCGCAGTCGGACGAGGCTCGAGCTCCCCGCCCCGGGTGGTGCAGCTGCACTACATCCCGGAGGCCGCCATCGGCCGGGTGACCCTCGTGGGCAAGGGGATCACGTTCGATACCGGCGGATTGAACCTCAAGAATCCCAAGCAGATGGCGGACATGAAGTCCGACATGGCCGGGGCCGCCGCCATCGCGGCCGCCTGCTCGGTGCTGCCCGAGCTGGACGTGCGCATGGAGGTCACCGCTCTGCTTGCACTGGCCGAGAACATGCCCGGCGCCGACGCGCAGCGACCCGACGACGTCATCCGGATCCGCGGCGGGGCCACCGTCGAGGTGCGCGACACCGACGCCGAGGGCCGGCTCGTGCTGGCCGACCTTCTGGCGTACGCCGCAGAGCAGCGACCGGATGCCATCGTGGATCTGGCGACGCTCACCGGATCGGCCGTCACCGCAGTCGGGCAGTACGCCGCGGCGATCATGGGCAGCGACGACGAGCTCATCGACGCGCTGCGGCTCGCCGCCGCGGCAGCGGGCGAGCCGCTGTGGCCGCTGCCGCTGTGGCCAGACCTCGAGCGCTTCCTGGACACGCCGATCGCCGACGTGAACAACACCGGCGACGGGGCCGGCGGGGGGGCCATCATCGGCGGGCTCTTCCTCAAGCGCTTCGTCGGCGACGTGCCGTGGGCGCACATGGATATCGCCGGGCCGTCGTTCCTGTCCTCTGAGCTGTCCCGCCACTACCTGCCCCCAGGAGGGACAGGATTCGGCGTGCGCACGCTTCTCGCCTGGCTTCAGCGCCACGGCGGCTGATCTCACCGTCGCCCCTTCGGCACCCCGGGCCGCGCTCCGCCGTGTTCGGCGCGGCTGAGCATCTGATCCCGCGGAGCGCTCAGCCCTGCTGACATCCAGGGCAGAGCCAGATCGTCCGCCCTCCGAGCTGGCGACTGGCGATCGGCGCGCCGCAGCGGCGGCACGGCAGGTCTCCCCGCTTGTACACGAGCATGCGGTCGTCGTCAGGGACGCCCTCGACGTCACTCGCCCCGACATCCCTCGGATCGACCGTGACGATCCGCCCGTGACGCAAGCCGTCGGCCAGCATCGCGGAGATCATCGCCCACAGCCGATCCGCCTCGACGCGCGTGAGCGAGTCTGCAGCGCGGGCAGGGTGCAGTCCGGCGGCGAACAAAGCTTCGGCGCGGAATACGTTGCCGACGCCCGCGATGACGCGCTGGTCGAGCAGGACTGCGCCGATCGGGCCGCGTCGCCGACCAAGCTCGGCGATGAACTGCTGCGGATCGGCGTCGGCGCGCAGCGGATCAGGGCCGAGCGTCGC
>DATKBU010000128.1:0-7409 GCA_035513815.1 Egibacteraceae bacterium | reverse complement strand
TGCGTGGCCGACGAGGGCGACGGCATGCCCGAGCACGTCCCCCAGGGACGCGGGCTCTGGCTGGCGGAGTCGCTGGTCGCCGCCGAAGGCGGTCGACTGAGCATCGAGCGCCCGCCATCTGGCACTAAGGTCTGCCTGCTGTTGCCCGCGCCTACACTGCCGGCGCCATGATGTCGTGGAGGACCGTGACGGCTCGTTGCCTGCCGATGTCGCTGCTGGTCGCGGTGTGCCTGATGACGGCGGCGTGTGATCCGCCGTCGTCCGCCCCGCCCAGCGAGCAGCCGACGACCGCGGCGCCGGAGCCGCTCGGCGCCCCTCGCGACGGCATGCCGGGCACTTTGGAGGAGCTGCTCGCCCAAGGAGGCGAGGTGGCCCGATCGTGGCAGTCGGGCGCGCGGGTGAGCGAGCTGTTCATCGAGCTTGACGAGGGGCGCGACTGGGCGGGAGCCCAGCTCACCTATCTGGGACCGGGCGCGGACCGGATGCTCGTGGTGACCATCACCCCAGAGGGAACTGGGCAGGAGCGCCCGACCTTGGCCACGCTCGGTCTGTCTGCGGTGAGCCCGGAAGGGCTAGGGGAGGTGCCCGCGCCGGATGGCTTGGCTGAGCCCGACGCCTTGATCGAGGCCGCGGCGGGAGTGCTTGAGTCGTGCGGCGCTTCGGGGGGACCCAGCGGTCTGCTCTACGCGACCGGCGCCCCGATCAGTTGGGATGCCGGGGCCGGGGCGTGGAGCGCGCCGCCGGTGTGGACGGCAACCGTGTTCGCCTCGGGCGCGGGCGGCGCCGCGCTGGACCCGAGCAGCGGCGCGCCGGTGGGCGACGGATGTGTCGACTAAGGCGCTGGCGGGGGAAATGAACCGGCCCTCGGAAGTTCCCGCGCCCATCCTCCCTTCCCCTTGGAGGACGGACTCGGTGGCGACCGAGGGCCGATGACGCAGGGACCATAGTCAGGCCTGCCCACGTCCGTCAACTGCGCCATCCACAGCGTTCTCCACAGGCTGTGCAAGACCTGGCGGTGTTCTGCAGAAACGTCTGACCCGCTGTTGACAATCACTGTGGACAACTACGGGTGAGGGCGCTGATCTGGCGCGGCGCGGCCTACTTGACCAGCATTGATCCGCTTCCGTGCCTGTGGATGGAAGAATTTTTTCGAGTTTTCTTCCGGTCGCCGCGGACTGGCTCGCACCCGGTCCCGCGGGGCTATTCGGCGCCCGTCTCCAGCTCCGCGGCCGCCATTCTGACCAGCCACCGGCTGGGCTCAGCGAGCTCCGCGGCGCTGGGCAGGCGATCCGGCCCGGCCCAGACGCGGTCGAGGCCGGACTGTCCTCGAGCCGCGATGATCGCGTCGCAGAAGGCCTGCGCCTGACGGAAGTCGCGAGCGCCGAGGTCGATCCCGAGCAGCTGCGCCAGGAAGCGCTCTCCCGGACCCTTCGCGGCCCGACGCCGGCGGATGGTCTCCTCAATCCTGGGCAGGGCCGTCAGCTTGTCTGCCGCAGCCGCCCGAACCACCGTGTCTGCCCATGCTTGAAGAAACACGACCAGCGCCTGCAGCTGGTCGAGTACGGCGCGCTGAGCGCTGGACGGCTCGATGCGAAAGGCGTCCTCGCCTTGCAGTGCCTCCTGAAGCGCAGCGGGGTCGCTGGGGTCAAGGCCCAGGCCCTGCAGCTGATCCAACAGCCCGGACGCTGCAGGGTCGGCCTCCTCGGCGAACCGCTGGATCAACCCGCGCAGATGCTCGCGCAGCCATGCCACTCCGGCGAACTGCCGCCGGTGCGCGCATTCCGAAAGGGCGATCCAGTAGCGGACCTCCATCTCCTCGAAGGACCAGTCGCTGGCGAACGAGGCAGCGCCGGCGCCCACGGTGCCCACGGTGCGGGCGTCGACGGTCGGCACGCCCAGGTCGTAGGTGCCGAGCAGCTGATCGGCGAGGTGGCCGGCCACCGTGCCGATCTGGACGCCGTACAGCATCGCGCCCATCGACTGCATCGCCTGCTCGAGTGGCCCGGACATCGTGCGCAGCTCCTCCGGAAGCTGCTCGCCGAGCGCGCCGGTCATGCCGCGGGCGATCGGCTCCACGTACAAGCCGAGGCCCTCCGGCGCGGCCGCCAGCCGAGCCCACTCCTGGCGACTGAATGCGCGCACCGGGCCCTCGACAGCCGGCAGCTCGGTGACTTGATCCAGCCACAGCTCCGCGACGCTGACCGCCTGGGCCAGCTCCTCGGTCTCACGCTCGCTGACCGGGTCATCCCCTTGGGGAGTCGCGATCCCGACGGCGGTCTGCACCGCGAGATCCCAGTTGACCGGACCCCCCGACCACGACATCACCTTCGCGAGTTCGCGGAACAGCGGGACGTTCTCGAACATCCTCGGGTCGAAGCCGCCGAATTCCTCGCTCATGCCAGCCATCGTAGACACGGCTGGCGCGCGTGCAGGCTGGACCCGCGATCGATCGCTCGCGTGCAAAGCGCAGACCGCACCCCACGGTAGGCTCAGCCGTCCGTGGCAGACAGGGGGACGTGTGGGTGACGAGCGCGCCGGATCCTCCGAACGCCCTGACGAAGGCTCGCAGCGGTTCGATCCCGGCGGACAGCAGCCCGCCGTGGGATGGCAGCAGCCGTCCTACCAGCAGCCTTCTGCCCCGCCCGCCACGAACCTGGCGGCGATGGCCGCGCTCGTCGTCGGGATCGCCTCACTGCTGCTGTTCTGGATCCCCCTGTTCGGCCCGCTGCTCGGCCTGGTGGCCATCATCCTGGCGGTCGTGGGGATGCGAGCGGCCCGCGACCGCGCAGGCGGAGGCAAAGGCATGGCGGTCGGCGGGCTGATCACCGGGATCGCGGGCGTCATCCTCGGCGTGCTGTTCCTCGTCGGATTGGCGTGGCTGATCAATGACGACGGATTCCGCCAGGAACTGGAGCGGCTCGACGAGATCCGCGAGACGGGCTGAGAACCTCGCTGGGAGAGCCGCCGTCCGGATAGCCAGCGCTATTGAGCCGACTCGCCCCGGTCTTCGGGCAGCGCGTTCGCCTGCTCCCAGAGCTCATAGGCCGGGTCGAAGTAGCGCACGCGGATCTTCTTGTACTCCTTGGTCGAGTACAGCAGGCGGTAGTCCACCAGCCCGGTCGTGGCCCTGATGGAGTCGACCGCCTCCTCGACCCGCTCCTTGGAGGTCGCGTGGATCATCCCGAACAGCGCATAGGGCCAGTCGGGGTAGGTGGGGCGGCGATAGCAGTGGCTGACCGCGGCGTAGCCGGCGAGGCGGTAGCCGTACTCGTCGGTCTGCGCCTCCGGCACCTTCCACACGCTCATCGCGTTGGCGCCGAAGCCGGCGCGGCGGTGGTGCAGGACCGCGGCGAAGCGGCGCATCAGGCCCTCGTCGATGAACGCCTCGGCGGCCTTGATGACCGCGTCCTCGCTGACGCCCAGGCGATCGGCCATCGAGGCGAACGGCGCAGGCTCGACCACCAGATCCTCCTGGAGCTCGCGCACGTAGCCGATCTCCTCATCGGTGAGATCCTCGGCGGTGCGCGGAGTCGCCCGGTAGGCGGGAAGCTTCGACTGGGCGTCCATTGCGCGCTCGTCGCTGACGTCCAGATCGACGCCGATCTTGTACAGCTTCAGCGTGGGCAGGACGCGGGTGGAGCTGGCGCCGCAGAGCCGATGGAGCGCGTTCACATGCGTCTGCAGATCCGTGCCCGGCGGAACGGCGATGGTCCACCAGATGTTGAACTCGTGGTCGCGCCGGTAGTTGTGACTGACGCCCGGATGGGCGCTGATCACATCGGCGGCCTCATCCACCCGGTCCTCGTCCACGGCGGTGGCGACCAGTGAGCTGGCGTACCCCAGCTTGCGCGTGTCGAAGATGGCCGACACCTGGCGGATGATCCGCTCTTCCTTGAGTCGCTGGTAGCGGCGAAGGACCGCGGCCTCGGACTCCCCCAGCCGGTCTCCGAGCGTCGCGAACGGGCGCGGCACCAACGGGAACTCCGTCTGAATCGCGTTGAGCAGGTCTTGGTCGCGCTCGTCGAGCGTGATGCGGCCGACAGTCTTGGTGGGCATTGCGTCTCCGGCCGGGGGGGTGGGCGGTGCGCGGCGCGAGCGCCGTCGTTGCGCTGCCGCGGCCGCCACTGGGCTTGTCCCCAGCATGGTAAAGGTAGACAGATGAGCGCCCGCCTGCACGCCCGCCTGAGCGACGCACCGCTGTCGCTGTCTGACGCCCACGATTTCGTGGCTGATCCGCTGGCGGGCGCCGTGGTCGCGTTCACCGGCATCGTCCGCGGCGTCACTGACGGCAGAGCGGTCGCCGGTCTGACCTACGAGGCGTTCGCGGAGCGCGCGGAGCGACAGCTAGCCGAGCTCGCCGAGGATGTCGCCCGTCGCTGGCCACAGGTCCGCGCGGTGTGGCTGGAGCACCGCGTGGGGCAGCTGGACGTCGGCGAGCCATCGGTCGTGGTCGCGGTCTCGGCTGCGCATCGCCCGACGGCCTTCGACGCTGCGCGCCATGGCATCGACACGCTGAAGGCGACCGTGGCGATATGGAAGCAGGAGCGCTGGGCGGACGGAGGGGCGCACTGGCCCGGATCGGCATGAGCCTGCGCATTGGATGACTCACCCTGCGAGCACGTTTTCGCAGGTCGAGTACACCCGGCGGCCAATCGTCGCTGGCCGAACAGGCGCCCCTGCCGAGTTGCTGCCTCCTCGTCAGGCGCCTAGGCTCGGCCACTATGATCCCCGGTCTTCTGCTGCTGTGCGTGATCGCGGCCACGGCGTGGCTCGCCCTGACGCTGGCGGGTCGCCGCCAGCGGGACCCGATGGGCTCAGCCGCCGGCTTCGCCCGGGCGCTGTCGGCGCTGGCGGACGAGCAGCCCCGCGATCCGCAGCGGCGATCAGCCCGCCGCCGCCCGCCGCCTCGCCCCAGACTGCCTCGGGCGGGCTGAGGAAGGCGCCCGCAGCGTGGGACGCGACATCGCCATCGATCTGGGCACCGCCAACACGCTTGTATGGAGCAAGGGGCGGGGGATCGTCCTCAACGAGCCGACCGTCATCGCGGTGAACCAGCGCAACGGCGATGTCCTGGCCATGGGGCGCGAGGCCTACGCGATGATCGGGCGGACCCCCGGCCACATCGTCGCTGACCGCCCGCTGCGCGGCGGTGCCGTCACCGACTTCGACACCACTGCGCGGATGCTCAAGCTGATCATGCAGCGCGTCGGGGTGTCGCGGCTCACGCGGTCACGGGCGCTCATCTGCGTGCCGAGCGCCATCACCGAGGTCGAGCGGCGCGCCGTCGAGGAGGCGGCGGTCCAGGCGGGCGCGGCCGCCGCCTACCTGATGGAGGAGCCGATGGCCGGCGCCATCGGCGCGGGCCTGCCGGTCCACGAGCCGATCGGCAGCATGATCATCGATGTGGGGGGCGGCACCTCCGAGGTGGCGGTGATCTCGCTGGGGGGGATCGTCAGCTCGAAGGCCGTGCGCATCGGGGGGTTCGACATCGATGCGGCGATTCAGGCCTATGTCCGCCGCGAGTACGCCGTGGCGATCGGCGAGCGCACCGCGGAAGAGCTGAAGATCGCGATCGGCTCGGCGTATCCGCAGGCCGAGGAGCCGAAGGCTGAGATCCGAGGGCGCGAGCTGGCCACGGGGCTGCCGAAGCTGGTCGTCATCGGCTCTGAGGAGGTCCGCGAGGCGATAGACGACAACGTCTCGGCCATCCTCGGCGCGGTGATCGGCACGCTCAGCGACTGCCCGCCCGAGCTCACCCAGGATGTCCTGGGCTCGGGTATGTGGCTGATCGGCGGAGGCGCGCTGCTGCGCGGCCTTGACGCTCGCATCGCTCAGGAGACGCAGGTCCCGGTCAACCTCATCGATCAGCCGCTCGAGGCCGTGGTCAGCGGCGCCGGCCTGACCATCGAGTCGTTCAACGACCTCAAGCATCTGTTTCAGCGCTAGCGCCCCGCGATCGTCGGGGACGGGCCCGGCGCATGGGGGATGGGCCGAAAGGACTACTCCTAAAGAACGTCACTCTGCGTGCCGAAGAATGACTACGGGCGCATCAGATTCCGCCCGGCCAGGCCGCCCATGGAGGGGAATGCTGTGGAGCACCTCGTGAAGTTCGCAACCGCCGAAGGCAAGGAAGGCCAGCACACCGCAGTCAGCCTTGATGAGGCGCTGAGCTTCGTGGAGCGGCTGCGCAACACCGAGGAGGTAGCGGACGCGAGAGTCTTCCGCATGCAGGAGGTCCCGATCGAGTTCCGCGCCTACTACAAGGTCGAGCTCAAGGCCTCGGAGGCCACCGCTCCCGCGGCGGAGATCACCGAATCACCGGTTCCCGCCCCACCGGTAGTCGAGGTCGACGCCCCCGCGGGCGTGCAGGCTCCGATCGTGATCTCCGCGGAGGCGCCGGCCAAGCCGCAGACTGTCGACGTCCAGGCCCCGGCCGAGATGTCGAAGCGGCTGTTCAGCCGCAGCTGATCTTCCGCTGCTGGGCGCCGCCCCCGCTGCGGCGCCCAGCCGCGAACCACCCCAATCAGCCCCCGGGGGCTTCTGCCCGCCGCAACGGCCCCCGGGTACGGCTGTTTCCCGCCAACCGGCGCTTAGACTGGACCCCGACCGCACTTCTGTGGAGGGGATTCGGCCTTGCTTACGCCGGAGGAGATCCAGGCGCGTGAGTTCACGCTGTCGCGCCGCGGCTATGACCGAGCCGATGTCCGCAACTTCCTCGCCAGGGTCGGCGGCGACATCGAGCGGCTGCTGCAGCGCGTGCGACAGCTGGAGGGCGATCTCGCCGCGGAGCGCGAGGCGCGCGCCCAGCAGGCTCAGGCGGCGCCGGCAGCGGTCGCGCCGCAGCCGGACCCCGCTGCCGAGCACCTCGAGCAGGCGTCCGCGATGTTCGCTGACATCAGCCGGGAGACGCAGCGGATCCTCGAGGCCGCCCAGGAGGCCGGATCGCAGATCACGCGCAAGGCCAAGCACGAGGCCGAGCGCGAGCTGCAGGGCGCCAGAGTCCAAGCGGCCAAGCTGATCGCCGAGGGCGAACGGCGCCGCGAGACGATCGAACGCGCGCTCAACGGGATGGACTCCTCGCGCTCGGACTTGGCGGCCCAGCTGCGCAAGGTCGGCGGCACCGTCGAGCGGCTGCTGCGCGATCTCGATCCCCAGCCGGAGTCGGCCACCACGATGCGAGCCGCCCTGTCTCAGGAGGCGCGGACGGCGCCGGACGAGGTCAGCGCTCCGGGCTCGGGCATCGCGACCGAGGATGATCGACGACCACCGGAGTCTGAGCGGCTCGCGACGGCCTGGGGCGGTCGCGCGGAGCTCGTTCGGTCCCGAGGCGACTCTGGTGGCGACGAGGCGCTTGACCCGGAGCCGGACACGGAGGAAGCGCAGACCCTGAGCGGCGAGCCGATCGTCCG
>DATKBU010000127.1:0-7355 GCA_035513815.1 Egibacteraceae bacterium | reverse complement strand
AGCCGCCTGCTCAGCGTCGCTCTGCTGGCAGCCGGCCCCGGCGACAAGACCGAGCGCAACCACAGCCACCAGCGTCCGCATCCGCATGCGGCCAGTCTGCCAGCGCCGCGCCTGGCCAGCCCGCCGCTACGCTGGCGCGCAGGGACAGACGCACGTTTCTCAAGGGCCTGAGCGCTGCGGCGGGGATCGCCGGCGCGGGCGGCCTGCTCGCCGCCTGCGACCGATCCGCGTCACCACGGGCGCCGGTGATCCCCGAGGGCCAGCCGCAGCTGTCGGTGCAGACGGGATCGTTCGAGATGCTCGCAGGGGACGACAAGCAGGTGACCTTCGGCGTGCTCGACGCTGAGGGGCCGATCGATGGCGCCGACGTTCACGTGTGGCTGCGCGACCTCGAGGGCGCTGTGCTGGCGGGTCCCCAGGAGGCGACGTTCTTCGATGCGGCGGAAATCGGGGGGATCGGTATGTACGCGGCCCGGTTCGACCTTCCGCCAGGCCGCAGCGAGCTGGTGGCCGCCGTCGGCGACGCGTTCGGGGCCTCAGTGCTCAACGTGGCTACCCCTGAGACGAGCGCGCTGCTCGCCCCGGGGGATGCCGCGCCCCCCGCGCCGACCCCGACCGTCGGCGACGACCTCGGGTACGAAGCCGTCTGCACGCAGGATCCCCCGTGCGGCATGCACGAGGTGAGCCTGGATGACGCGCTGGCGGCCGGCCGGCCGGCGGTGGTGGTGTTCGCGACCCCCGCGTACTGTCAGACGGCGGTCTGCGGGCCTGTCGTGGAGACCGTGGATCAGGTCCGCCGAGATTTCGACGGCGGTGAGGCGGCATGGATCCACGTCGAGATCTACCGCGACGCTGGCAGGACGCTGGCGGACGCAGTGCAGTCGTGGGAACTGCCCACCGAGCCATGGCTGTTCACGGTGGGCGCCGACGGCATAATCGTGGATCGCATGGACGGGCCCATGCTGCCGGACGCCGTCGAGGAGCTGGTCAGCGAGATCGTTTGAGCAGCTCGGCGATCTCCGCCGTAGCCGAGGCCGGGTCCTCAGCCTCGGTGATCGCTCGGACGACGACCAAACGCTCAGCGCCCGCCTCGAGGGCCTCATGCGCGCTCTCGGCCGCCATCCCGCCAGTGACGAACCACGGGCGAGCTCCCGCGACTGCGGCGGCATGGCGCACCGGCGCCAGCCCGACTGCCGGGCGGTCTTGCTTCGTCGGAGTGGCACGGACAGGCCCGACAGCGAAGTAGTCGCAGTCCTCGTCCAGCGCGCGGTCGATCTCATCCACGCCGTGGGTGGAGCGACCGATCAGCAGGTCAGGGCCGACGACGCCACGGGCCAGATGCGGCGGCACGTCGTCCTGGCCGACATGGACCCCGTCCGCGCCGGCCTCAACGGCGAGCTGCGGGTCGTCGTTGGCGATGAACAGCGCTCCGTGGCGGTCGCACAGATCACGAAAGACCTCGCTGGCCGCGCGCAGCTGCCCGGGGGACGCCGCCTTGTCGCGCAGCTGGACGACGTCCGCGCCGGCCCCGAGCACCGCGTCGAGGAACGGTCGAAGGTCTCCCCGCTCGTGTCGCCGGTCAACGCAGACATAGAGCCATGCGTCCGCCAGCCGCGCCCGCCGCCGCGTTCCGACGCGAGACTGCGCATCCTCTGCGCCCATGCTCAGTTGCGCGTCCGCCGCGCGCCGCCGCGACGCGGCGGCAGCATGCCGACATCGCGTCCGGACAAGCGCTGGCCTTGGCGCTGCGCGCGGTCGGCGCCGCGATAGGCGTCGACGGCGACGAGGATGGCCCCCACCACGACCAGGGCCACCAGAAACAGGCCGAACCACTGCAGCAGGCCCGCGAACTCCAGCCCGGTCAGCATCCCGTCCACTGCGGCCCCGATCAGCGCGAGGACCGCAAGCGCGGCGGCCGCGACCCTCAGCCGCCGCGCGAAGGCGGGAAGGTCCAGCAGTCGCTGCTGACGGTTCTCGGCCTGGTCGCTCACGTTTCTGATCCTACCCACCATGGCGGATGAAACCGCCTCGAGGCGCGCCGCGGGCTCTCAGCGGTCAGCCTCGGAGGCGGCCGGCGCAGGCTCGGCGAGCCCATCCGAGCCGCTAGACGCCTCCGCGTACAGCCGCCTGGGGATGCGCCCGGCGCGGCGGGCCAGGCGCCCGGCTTCGACGGCGTGGCGCATGGCGCGGCCCATCATCTCGGGATCCTGCGCGCGCGTGACGGCGCTGGCGAGCAGCACGGCCTCGCAGCCGAGCTCCATGGCCAGCGTCGCATCGCTGGCGGTGCCGATCCCTGCGTCGAGGATCACGGGGACGCCTGCCTGCTCGACGATGATGCGCAGGTTGTAAGGATTCCGGATGCCTGAGCCGCTGCCGATCGGTGAGCCGAGGGGCATGACGGCCGCACAGCCGGTCGATTCGAGCCGGCGGGCCAGCACCGGGTCATCGTTGGTGTAGGGCAGCACGGTGAAGCCGTCGTCGACGAGCTGCTCGGCGGCGTCGAGCAGCTCCGCGGCGTCGGGGAACAGCGTCCGGTCATCGCCGATGACCTCCAGCTTCACCCAGTCGGTCTCCAGCGCCTCGCGCGCCAGCCGCGCGGTCAGCACGGCATCGCGGGCGGTGTAGCACCCTGCGGTGTTCGGCAGGGGCCGGCAGCCGACACGCTCCAGAACGTCCAGGATCGAGCCAGTCGCTGACGGATCGATCCGGCGCATCGCCACGGTCGCCAGTTCGGCGCCGCTGGCCTCCAGCGCTCGCTCGAGCGCCTGCAGACTCGCGGCCCCGCCGGTCCCCAGCACAAGCCGCGAGCGGAACTCCGCGCCCGCGATCACGAACGGGTCGTCCATCGGACTCAACCTCCCTGCGCTGCGCCGATGACCTCGACGCGCTGGCCGGCGTCGAGCGGCGTGACCTGCCACTCGCCTCGCGGCACGATCTCCCCGTGAACCGCCACGGCGACGCCGGGCAGCCGCGGATCGCGGCCCAGGTCGGCGACCAGGTCCGCGATTGTGGCGTCGTCAGCGATCTCACGCTGCGCGCCGTTGACCACAACGATCATCCCGGGTCTCCGACGCGGGCGACGAAGCGGTCGACAGAGAACGGCGCGATCACCTCAGGCGCGTGGCCGGTCGACAGCAGCTCAGCGATGGCGTCCGCCGTCACCGGAGTCAGCAGGACGCCGTTGCGGTAGTGGCCGGTGGCCACGATCAGGCCGTCGATCCCCGCGGCGCCCAGCAGCGGCGCGTTATCCGGAGAGCCGGGACGAAGCCCGGCGACCGCCTCGCTGAACACCAGCTCGGTGAGGCCGGGAAGCAGCTCATAAGCATCCCGAAGGAGCTCGTGGACGGCGCCGGCGGTGACCTGCATGTCAAAACCCTGCTCCTCCACTGTCGCGCCGACGACCACGCGGCCGTCGGCGCGCGAGACGACATAGACGTCCAGGCCGCGGATGTTCCGGCTGGCCAGGGGCGGTTCACCCGCGCGGCCGCGCAGATGCACCAGCTGGCCCTTCACCGGCCTGATCGGCGGGATGACCTCGGCCGGCAGACCCTGGATCTGGGACGACCAGGCCCCAGCGGCGAGTACCGCCGCACCGCAGCCGAGCACCTCGCCGTCGGCCAGGACAACCGCTGCGACCCGATCCGCCGCGCACTGGATCGACGTCGCCGCCTGCGCGCGGAACGCGACGCCGGCGCGCCGGCATGCCGCCAGGAGCGCCTCTGTGAGCGCGCGGTTGTCGATCTGATGGTCACCGGAAACCAGGACGCCGCTGCGGATCGAGGGGGCCAGCGATGGCTCCAGCACACGGCATTCTGCGCCGCGCAGCACCTGCGACTCCAGACCCAGACGACGATGCAGCGCATGCACGTCGTCCAGCGCGGCCTTGTCATCAGGGTCGCGGGCGACCATCAGCGTGCCGCAGCGGCGGTAGCCGACGCTCCTGCCCGTCTGCGCCTCCAGCTCCTCGACGAAGCCCGGATACCGCCGGGCGGACTCCAGCGCGAGCGCCAGCAGCGGCTCCTCGCCGTAGTGCACCTCAGTGACGGGCGCGAGCATCCCCGCGGCGGCCCACGACGCGCCCCCGCCAGGCCGCTCGTCGACCACGGTCACCGTCGCGCCCGCGCAGGCGGCCCGCCACGCGATCGCCAGGCCGATGACGCCGCCGCCGATCACCGCGACGTCGGCCCCGGCCGGCGCCTGGGGGGAAGCCATCGCGCATCCTTCCTTCGCCGGCATGACCCGGATCAGGTTCTGACGGTCGGGGGCTTGCAGCCCGCCCTCTCAGCCCGGTTCACCGAGCTCCCGTGTGCTCACCACGCTACCGCACCGCGGACCCCGCCCGCCCCGGTGTCACAGCGCGGGGTCGGCCAGATCCAGCCCGTTGAGCTGCGTTTCGAGGCGCGCGACCTCGACCATCACCGCCTCCAGGTCCCGCGCGAGGCGCAGGTCAGCCTTCGGGAACAGGATGTGGAAGCTGGTCTCGTTGGAGCCGATCTGCCATCCGATCTCCTCGCAGTACTCGCCCAGCTCGAACTCCCAGGTGAACAGGACCTCGCCATCACCGACGTCATGGACCCACTCCGTCAGAAACCTGTTCGGCTTGCGCGCGTACTGGGGGACGCCGCGATAGTCGGTCTGCGCCAGCGCGAAGCCGATCGTCGCCAGCTGCTGGGAGAAGTCGTCGCTCATCGCCCGCACGCTACCTGGCCCGCGGGCGCGACGGGCGGGTCGCCGACCCCCGGGCCGGACGGGCATGGCCTGCCTGACCGAGGCTCAGGTCGCGCGGCCGTAGAATCCTCTGCGCCATGGACAGGGCGCTGGAGACCGAGCCGTCCGCCGACGCCATCGCCGTCGGCGCGCTGCTCGGCGGGCGCTACCGGCTGACGTCGAGGATCGGCGCCGGCGGGATGGCCACGATCTTCCAGGCTCGTGACGAGGCGCTGGAGCGCGGTGTGGCGATCAAGGTCCTGCATGAGCACCTCGCCGACGATCCCGGCATTCTTGCGCGCTTCCGAACAGAGGCCCGTCACGCGGCGAGCCTGTCGCATCCCCATATCGTCAATGTCTACGACCAGGGCGCGGCCGGCTTGCCCTACATCGTCATGGAGCATGTGGACGGCCCGTCGCTGCGCGAGGTCCTGCTCCAGCGGGGACGGCTCTCGCCCGGCGAGGCCGTGTCGGTCGTCGCGCCGGTGTGCGCGGCGCTGGCCCGCGCCCATGCGGCCGGCCTGATCCACCGTGATGTCAAGCCCGAGAACGTGCTGATCGACGCCGACGGCGCTCCGAAGGTTGTCGACTTCGGCATCGCGAGGGCGCTGTCGATGACCAGCCACACCCAGACCGGGATGCTGGTCGGCAGCGTCCACTACATGGCGCCCGAGCTGGTGGACGGCCGCGAGGCCACGCCGGCCAGCGATCAGTACGCGCTCGGCGTGATGCTGTTCGAGCTGCTGGCTGACCGCAAGCCGCTGCCCGCGGACACGCCGATGGGCGTGGCGCTGCGGCACGCGCGCGAGGAGATCCCCCGCCCTAGCCAATTCGCTCCGGGGATCAGTCCCCAGCTCGACGAGGTCGTGGCGCGGGCGACGGCCAGCGATCCGGCCCGCAGGTTCGGCGACCTCGCGGGGTTCGCCGCCGCCCTGAAGGCGGCGGTGCCCGACGGGCCGGTCCCCGTGGTGTTCTCTCAGGAGGCGGACGGGGTCGAGCGCACCCTGGTCATCCCCGCGGTCGCCCAAGACACCATCGCGCTGGCGCGTGGCGTAGGTCGGAGGCCGGCGCCGCCGAAGGGCAGTCCGGCCGGAGACGATGCCCAGGCGCGAGCCCGGCAGGCTTCCCGAGCCCATGGCCGCGGGCGCCGGGCGCTGCGGCGAGCGCTCATCGCCGCCCTCGTTGCCCTCGCCGTCGTCACCGCGCTGGCAGGCGCCGGCTACGCCGTCTGGGATCGGGTTGTCGCCCCGCTCACGGACATCCCCGACTTGACTGAGCTGTCGCAGGGCGAAGCACTCGAGCAGCTGGACCCCCTCGGGCTGGGCCTGGTCGTCGAGGGCAGCGAGCACAGCCGCACCGTGCCCGAGGGCCATATCCTGTCCCAGGCGCCGGAGGCCGGCGAGACGCTGCGCCGCGGCGAGGACGTCGTCGTGATCACCTCGGGCGGCCCGGGGGTGGTCGAGATGCCCGAAGTCGTCACGCTCCCGCTGGATGAGGCGAGATCGCTGCTCGAGGGCGAGCCGCACTTCTTCGCTGTCGACGTCGACGAAGCGCACCACGACGAGGCGCCCGCGGGCCAGATCATCGCCCAGAACCCGGCGCCGGGAGAGCGCCTGCGCCAGGACTCGCGGGTGAGGGTCCAGGTCTCGCTGGGGATCGAGCAGGTCGAGGTCCCGGCGCTGGGGGGTCTGACCCTGGAGGAAGCCGAGCAGATCCTGGCCGAGGGCAAGCTGGCACTCGGCGATTTCACGTCCCAGGAGTACAGCGACGAGCAGCCGACGGCCGGGCTGATCATCAGCCAGGACCTCTCCCCGGGAGCGACGGTCGACAAGGGATCGGCGGTCTCAGGCGTCGTGTCCAAGGGCCCGTTGACGATCGAGATGCCGAATGTGCGGGGCAAGGGGATCAAGGACGCGACCGCCGAGCTGGAGGCCCTCGGACTGGTCGTGAGCGTGGACGGCCAGCCCAGGCCGTCATTCGGGCCTTTCAGACAGGGCAAGGTGGGCCGGGTGGAGGAGCAGCTGCCGCAGGCCGGTCAGGCGGTGCGACGCGGAGATAGCGTCACGCTGTACACGTTCACGGAGTGAGCGCTCCGCCGGCGCCGGCGGCCCGCACCTGGAGCGAGCGCACCCTGACGGTCGGCCTCGTCGCGGTCACCGCCGCATGGGGAAGCACGTTCGTCATGGTCAAGGACGCGGTGGAGCGCGTGCCGCCGCTCACGTTCAATGCCGCGCGATTCACGGTCGCGACGATCGCGCTGGGGGCGTTCTGCGTCCCCGCGCTGCGCCGGCTCGGGCGCGAGGGGCTCATCCACGGAGGGATCCTCGGCGTCGCGCTGTTCGCCGGCTATGCGTTCCAGACCGTAGGGCTGCGCCACATCGAGGCGACGGTGGCTGGCTTCATCACCGGGATGTTCGTGGTGTTCACACCGGTGCTCAGCGCCCTGCTGCTGCGCCGCCGGCCCGGCCCTTTCGCGCTGATGGGCGTCGTTCTGGCCACTGGCGGCATGGCCCTGCTGAGCCTGCCTGCCCAACCCGCCGGCCGCGCAGCCGGCGGCTTCGCCCTGAGCTTCGGCGTCATGCTGATGCTGGCCTGCGCGCTGAGCTTCGCCGCGCAGATCGTCGGGCTGGGGGCCTGGGCCGCTCGGC
>DATKBU010000126.1:0-2041 GCA_035513815.1 Egibacteraceae bacterium | reverse complement strand
GAGCGGGTCCTCGCCGCCGAGACCGAGCGGCGAGCGCTCGCTCCGCCTGGCGGACCGGACCCCTCCTCAGCTGAGCGGACCGTTGGCGGCGGCGGCCACTCGCTGGAGCCGGAGGTTCCGCAGCGTCGGGATGGCTGCGGGCGTTAGGCTGCTCGGCCACGCGGAGGGTTGGATGGACTTGGTTCGGGATCTGCTGGCGTTTGTCGATGCAGGTCCGTCGCCGGCTCATGTCGCGGCCGAGATGGGTCGGCGCCTCGAGAAGGCCGGGTTCTCCCTGCTGGACGAGCGCCAGCGGTGGAAGCTCGAGGCCGGCGATCAGCGCTATGTCGTGCGCGACGGCGGCAGCGTGATCGCCTTCCGAGTCGGCAGCGCCTCACCCAGCGATCGTGGGTTGCGACTCGTCGGCGCGCACACGGATTCGCCGGCGCTCAGAGTGCGGCCACGGCCTGACCTCATCCGCCACGGCTACCGGCAGATAGGGGTCGAGCCGTATGGCGGGCTGCTGCTGCACACCTGGCTGGATCGCGATCTGACGCTCGCCGGCCGGATCGCGGTCCGCAGCGCCGATGGCGGGATCGAAATGCGGCTGGTTCGCCTTCAGGGCGCGCCGCTGCGGATCCCCTCGCTGGCCATCCATCTTGACCGCACGATCCGCTCCGAAGGGCTGCAGCTGGACCCGCAGCGGCACATGGCGCCGGTGTGGGCCACCACGGGCGACGGGAGCGAACCGGACCTGCTCTCCGCGATCGCGGAGGAGCTGGGCTGTCCGGCTGATGCGATTCTCGGCCACGAACTTGTCGCAGCGGACACCCAGCCGCCAGCGTTGGGCGGTGCCGAGGAGGAGTTCGTGTTCGCGCCGCGGCTTGACAACCTGCTGTCGTGTCACCTCGGCCTTCACTCGCTTGCCAGCGCACCGCGCGCTGAAGTCACGCAGATTCTGATCTGCAATGACCATGAGGAAGCGGGCAGCACGTCCGCAGAGGGAGCCGCGGGATCATTCCTGGAAGATGCGCTGCGGCGGATTGTGTCAGCGCTTGAGGGCGCAGATCCGCAGGCGTTCGCGATGACGACGGCGCGATCGTGGCTTGTGTCGGCCGACGCGGCTCACGCGGTGCATCCCAACTTCGCCGAGCGCCACGACGCAGAGCACCAGCCCCGCCTGGGCGGAGGACCTGTGCTCAAGTCCAACGCGAACCAGTCCTACGCCAGCGACGCCGGGTCAAGCGCCTGGTTCTTCGCCCGCTGCGCAGATGCGGGCGTGCCGATGCAGCACTTCGTGACGCGGGCGGATCTCCCGTGCGGGTCGACCATCGGGCCTTTGACCGCCGCGCGGCTCGGCATTCAGACCGTCGACGCCGGCGCGCCGCTGCTGTCGATGCACTCGATCCGAGAGCAGGTCGCCGCCGATGACCTCGAGGCGCTGGCGAGCGCCCTCGGCGCGCACTACCAGGCGCCGGCTGGTGAATGACTCGCCGCAAACGGCTCCACGCGGGGTTGCACCAGGCAGCATGAGGTCGGCGAACGCTGGATGATGTCCACTCCGGCGCGAAGCAGCGTAGCCTGCCCGGTGAGATCGGCGACTACCTGCCGATGAGCGTTCGGAGAGCCCATGGCGTTGTGGAGAAGGCGGCGGGTCAAAGCCGCGGCAGGTCACGAGGCAGCCAACCCGCCCGAGGTCGCTGCGGCGGCCTCCGCCGGCCCGCCCTCGGCTGAAGCCGCTTCACATGACGCCCTCGGCGACCAGCAGGCCGCCGACGGCAGATCGACTGCTGCCGCAGCGCTATCAGCCTCCCAGAGGCGATCGCTGACCGACCGGCCCGTGATCCGTGCGGGCATCTACGCCTGGGCGATCGGCGGTGTCCTCGCCCTCGTGATCGCCGCTGCCCTGGCGGTCGCTGCGGTCAGCCTTGTCGTGATCCCGCTGGTGCTGGCGCTGTTCCCCGCCGCCGTGCTGATGCCGGTCGCAGATCGATTGAAGCGGCGGCTTCCGCCGGCGCTGGCGGCGACATGCGTGCTCGTGGGCTTCGTCGCGGTGCTTGTC
>DATKBU010000125.1:0-10621 GCA_035513815.1 Egibacteraceae bacterium | reverse complement strand
TGGAAGCTCGCCCCTGCGCTGGCGGCCGGCAACACCTGTGTGCTGAAGCCGGCCGAGACGACGCCGCTATCGGCGCTGCTGCTCGCCGAGATCTGCCAGCAGGCGGATCTGCCGGCGGGCGTAGTCAACATCATCACCGGTGCGGGCGAGACCGGCCGGGCGCTGGTGAGCCATCCGGACGTGGACAAGGTCGCGTTCACCGGGTCGACCGAGGTCGGAAAGGAGATCCAGCGGGCGCTGGCCGGCACGTCCAAACGGCTCACCCTTGAGCTCGGCGGCAAGGCAGCCAACGTCGTGTTCGACGACGCTCCGATCGATCAGGCGGTCGAGGGCATCGTCAACGGCATCTTCTTCAATCAGGGGCATGTGTGCTGCGCGGGCTCTCGGCTGCTGGCCCAGGAGTCGGTGCTCGATCCGCTGCTCGAGAAGCTGAAGGCCCGTCTGGCGACGCTGCGCCTCGGCGACCCGCTGGACAAGAACACTGATATCGGCGCGATCAACTCGCCCCAGCAGTTGGCCAAGATCCGCGAGCTATCCGAAGCCGGCGAGGCCGAGGGCGCCGAGCGCTGGCAGCCCGCGTGTGACCTGCCCGAGCGCGGGTACTGGTTCCCGCCGACGCTGTTCACGGGTGTCAGCCAGTCCCACCGCATCGCCCGCGAGGAGATCTTCGGACCGGTCCTGTCGGTGCTGACGTTCCGGACGCCCGAGGAAGCGGTGGAGAAGGCCAACAACACCCCGTACGGGCTGTCGGCCGGCGTGTGGACCGACAAGGGCAGCCGGATCCTGTGGATGGCCGAGCGGCTGCGCGCCGGGGTCGTCTGGGCCAACACGTTCAACCGCTTCGATCCGGCCAGCCCGTTCGGCGGCTACAAGGAGTCGGGCTTCGGCAGGGAGGGCGGCCGCCACGGGCTGGCGGCGTACCTGCGGGACGGCGCGTCATGAGCGACGGCCGCGTCGACGTCCGCAAGACCTACAAGGTGTTCATCGGCGGTCAGTTCCCTCGCTCGGAGTCGGGCCGCAGCTACGAAATCGTCTCCCACGACGGCCGCTTCCTGGCCAACGCCGCGCTGGCGTCCCGCAAGGACGTCCGCGACGCCGTCGTCGCCGCCCGCAAGGCGTTCGGCGGCTGGTCGGCAAAGACGGCCTACAACCGCGGGCAGATTCTGTACCGCGTCGCGGAACTCATGCAGGGCCGCCGCGAGCAGTTCGCCGCCGAGATCCGGGCCGCCGACGGCGCCAATGACGAGACAGCTCTGCGGATGGTCGACGCCGCGATTGACCGCTGGGTGTGGTACGCCGGCTGGGCCGACAAGATCGCGCAGGTCGCGGGCTCGTCGAACGCCGTCGCCGGCCCGTATTTCAACTTCAGCGTCCCCGAGCCGACCGGCGTGGTCGCGATCCTCGCGCCCCAGCGGGCCCCGCTGCTCGGCCTCGTCAGCGCCCTTGCGCCGGTCATCATCAGCGGGAACACGGCCGTGGTTGTGGCCAGCGAGGACATGCCGCTGCCGGCCGTCACGCTCACCGAGGTGCTCGCGACGTCGGACGTGCCCGGCGGCGTCGTGAACCTGCTCACCGGCCGGACCGCCGAGCTGGCCCCGGTGCTCGCCGCGCACATGGACGTCAACGCCATCGACTTGTGCGGCGCGCCGGCGGACGCGGTCCCCGACCTGGAGCGCGCCGCGGCGGAGAATGTCAAGCGCGTCCTGCGCCCACCCGATGCGGAGCCGGACTGGACCGCTGATCCCGGCGTCGAGCGCATGACCGCGTTCCTTGAGACGAAGACGGTCTGGCACCCGATCGGCGTGTAGCACCGAGTGGCGCGCCCCCGCGGGTCGCCACCAGGCCGCAGGGTCACGCACCGCGCTGACACGGTCGAGCGCCGGCAGCGCTAGCATCCACCAGCGAGCGGCCTCCGAGGAGCCACCCCGGGGGCCTTGATCTATGGAGGCTGTGAAGTGCCTGATGTGACCGACCACGACCTGCCCCCCGCGCTCGACCTGGAAGTCGATATCCAGCGCGTCCCCGCCGACGCTGACACGACGGCCGGCGACCACGACGCCTCGATGGAAGCGATCGTCGAGCTGTGCAAGCGCCGCGGACTGATCTTCCAGTCCTCGGAGATCTACGGCGGGCTGCGGGGCGCCTGGGACTTCGGGCCGCTGGGAGCGGCGCTGAAGGACAACGTGAAGGCCGCATGGAAGCGACAGATGATCCAGCTACGCGACGACATCGTGCAGCTGGACGCGTCGATCCTGATGCACCCGCGCGTCTGGGAGGCCAGCGGGCACGTCGAGGGCTTCACTGACCCGCTCGTCGAATGCACCGCGTGCAACCAGCGCTGGCGCGCCGATCACCTCGAGCCCAACGCCAAGGGCGAGGTCTACTGCCCCAACTGCGGCGGCAAGGACTTCACCGAGCCCAAGGCCTTCAATCTGATGTTCCGCACGTTCGTCGGCCCGACGGAGGACACGAGCTCGCAGGTGTGGATGCGGCCCGAGACGGCCCAGGGCATGTTCGTGGATTTCGCGCATGTCCAGCTGACCAGCCGCCAGAAGATCCCGTTCGGCATCGCGCAGGTCGGCAAGTCGTTCCGCAACGAGATCACTCCGCGCAACTTCATCTTCCGAGTCCGCGAGTTCGAGCAGATGGAGATGGAGTACTTCGTGCGGCCGGGCACCGACGAGCAGTGGCACGACTACTGGATCGCCGCGCGCTGGAAGTGGTACCTGGATCACGGGATGCGCCCCGAGAACCTGCGCATCCGCGATCACGGCAAGGAGGAGCTCAGCCACTACGCCAAGGCGACGGTCGATGTGGAGTACCGCTTCCCGTTCGCCTGGAGCGAGCTGGAGGGCATCGCCAACCGCACCGACTTCGACCTGCGGCGGCACTCGGAGTTCTCGGGCAAGGACCTGTCGTACTTCGATCAGGAGCGCGACGAGCGCTATCTGCCGTACGTCATCGAGCCCGCGGCAGGCGTGGACCGGTCGGCGCTGGCGTTTCTCGTCGACGCGTACCGGGTTGAGGAGGCGCCGGCGGCCAAGGGCGGCACGGACAAGCGCACCGTCCTGAAGCTGCACCATACGCTGGCGCCGATCAAGGTCGCCGTCCTTCCCCTGTCGCGCAATGACAAGCTAGTGCCGACGGCGCGCAAGGTCGCGGACGCGCTCCGACCGCGATGGATGATCGCCTACGACGATGCGGGAGCGATCGGGCGGCGCTATCGCCGCCAGGACGAGGTCGGCACTCCGTTCTGCGTCACCGTCGACTTCCAGACGGTCGAGGAGGACCAGGCCGTGACCGTGCGCGACCGTGACTCGATGTCGCAGGAGCGGGTGTCGATCGACGGCTTGGAAGCATATCTGGCGCAGCGCCTGCAGCTGGGGTAGGCGTCCGCGTTCGGGACGGCGCGGCAAATGCGCGGGGACTGACACACCCAGGCGCCAGACTGCGGGCGAGCAGTGCTCCCAGAGCAGCAGGAGAGAAGGTGCCGAGCCAGGCAGCGGACCAGCGGATGGATGCGCAGCTGCGCGTCGCCGAGTTCTTCGGCGGCATCGGCCTCGTCCGTCTCGCGCTGGAGCCCCATGGCTTCGAGGTCGTCTGGGCTAACGACATCGAGCCGGCCAAGGCGGCGCTGTACGTCGGCAACTTCGACTCGGCGGACCTTCATCTCGGTGACATCCGCGACGTCGACGGTGGCGCTGTGCCGTCGGTCGATCTGGCGACGGCGTCCTTTCCGTGCACGGATCTGAGCCTGGCAGGCGCGCGAGGCGGTCTCCGAGGCGCCGAGTCGAGCATGTTCTGGCAGTTCGCGCGGGTGCTCGATGAGATGGGCGAGCGCCAGCCTGATGCGCTGCTGCTGGAGAACGTGCTCGGGTTCGCCTCGTCCCGCGAAGGCCGCGACCTCGCAGCAGCCGTCGCCGAGCTGAACCGCCTCGGCTACTGGTGTGATCTGTTCACTGTGGACGCGCGCTGGTTCGTGCCGCAGAGCCGTCCGCGCATGTTCATCGTCGGCGCCCGCAAGCCGCTGGACAGCTCTGGAGGCTGGGAGCCGTCGCCGCTGCGCCCGGCCTGGGTCAAGCGCTTCGTCGAGGATCATCCGCAGCTGCAGCTGCAGGCGTTCCCGCTGCCGGACATCGAGCCGGCGCCGGTGAGTCTGGCCGCGATGGTCGAGCGGTTCCCGCCCCAGGACGATCGATGGTGGGACCCCGAGCGCGCCGGTCGCTTCGTCGAGTCCCTCTCGGCGATTCAGCGAGCGCGCCTTGATGAGCTTCAGCGCGGGCCGAGACTGCAGTGGCGAACGGCCTATCGGCGGACGCGGGATCGCGTGGCCGTCTGGGAGATCCGCGCCGATGACATCGCCGGCTGCCTGCGCACCGCGCGAGGCGGGTCGAGCAGGCAGGCGCTGGTCGAGGCCGGTCGCGGTCAGCGGCGTGTCCGCTGGATGACTCCGCGCGAGTACGCCAGGCTCATGGGCGCCTCGGAGTACCGTCTCGGCGCTGTGCGCAACAACCAGGCGTACTTCGGGTTCGGCGACGCGGTGTGCGTGCCCGTGATCGGCTGGATCGCCCAGCACTATCTGAGGCCGCTGCTCCGCGGGGACCGGGCCGGTCAGCTGACAGGTGCCTGAGCGCGTCCCGCCCGAGGTTGCCGCGATCCGCCAGGGGATCGAGGACTGCCTGGACGCGGTCGATGACACCGGGAAGGTGGTGGGCAACGCCAGCTTCGGCGTCTACGCGTTCTACGACTACGACGGCGAGCCGATCTACGTCGGCCAGACCAGCGAGCGGCTACGCGTGCGGATCCGCCGGCACCTGACGAATCAGCGCACCGACGCGGTCGCGATGAACGTGCTGGACCCGTTCGAGGTCGCCGACGTCGAGATGTGGCCCCTGTTCGACCTCGAGGGCCGGGCCGCTCGCGACCCCCAGGTGCTCGCCCGCCTCAACGCCGCCGAGTACACCGTCTATCGCCTGGTGCTGGAGGGCTCGGGCTTCAGCGCGGTGCTCAACGAGAAGGACATGATCCCTGCGCCGGAGATCGAGCTGCCCCCTTCGCTGCGACGGCGCATAGTCCCCCCGCATGTGTGGGAGCTGCGCAGCCATCCCGACGTGCGCATCGCCCGACGCGCTTCCACGATCGCGGCGCTGGCTCGCGTGATCAGCGAGCGCAAGGTATCGGTCGGGCTGCGCCGCACTTTGCTGACGCAAGCTCGCCGCATCGAACGACTGGCCGCGGATCGACTCTCGCAGGCCGAGGGCGAGATCCCGGTCGAAGCGCCGGGGGAGGAGACCGGCGAGCTGCGGTTCTGGGACGACGACGACCTGTGATCGTGCGGCGCGGGCGCGTGCTTCGCCAGGCCTGGTTCGCCGGATGATGCCGAGCACTCAGCGATGCCCGCCCCAGCGCGGGTACGGGTCGGGGACGCCGTCCGATTCGCGTGGCGCCGCCTGCGCCCCGCGCAGCGCGGCCAGATCGTCCTCCATCTGCCGGCTTCTGACCAGCAGCTCCGCCAGGGCGCGCGCGGCCGCGGCGGCAAGTCGCAGCCCGGCGCCGGCGACGAAGGTCAACGCCCACGCCACGACCGCGAACCCCGCGTCGCCTGCCTCGAACAGAAGCGCGCCGGCCACCACGCCCGCGATGCCGGCCGCATAGACGAGGGCGTCGGCTACGCGGGCCGCTGTGCGCAGCTCCCTCGGGTTCACCCGCTCCATGGCGGCTCCTCGCTGTCGGTGACGGTGTGGCGCTGGATTATCGCGGCTTCGAGCAGGTGCGGGACTTTCCTGTCGCGCCCGGCAGCGCATCCTGCTCTTCAACGGAGAGCAGCGGACCGGCCATCTGCGCCACCACGGCGTGACGGACCGACCACCGCAGCACCTCGAGGGGGATCATGATCTTGCGTTTCCCGTCCCGAGGCGTCGTCATGCCGCGTACACTCGCCCCGGGTCCCTTCAGGCCACAGGGGAAGGAAGCGAGTGGCCGGCCGGATCAACGACGACGATATCCAGGCGCTTCGGGAACGGGCCGACATCGCCGCGGTGGTGGGCGACCACACCGCGCTGAAACGGGCCGGCGCCCGGCTGAAAGGCCTCTGCCCGTTCCATCAGGAGCAGACGCCGTCGTTCACCGTCGATCAGGCTCAAGGGCTGTTCCATTGCTTCGGCTGCGGCGAGGGCGGCGACGTCTACGCGTTCCTGCAGAAGGCCGAGGCGCTCACCTTTCCTGAAGCGGTCGAGCGGCTGGCGAGGATGGTCGGCTTCCAGCTGCGCTATGAGGAGCTCAGCCCAGGTCAGCGCAAGGCGCTGGGTCGCCGCACGCGGCTCACCGAGGCGCTTCAGGCGGCGGCGGCGTTCTACGTCGAGCGATTTCGCGGCGCGGACGGAGATCGCGCGCGCGCCTACCTGGGGGAGCGCGGGCTGTCGGGCGAGCAGCTTGAGCACTTCGGCGTGGGCTGGGCCCCGGATGCGTGGGATGAACTGGCGCGCCACCTCGGCAGCGTCGGATTCAGTGCGCAGGAGATCACCGATGCCGGGCTGGCGACCGAAGGCCGACAGGGCGGTCTGATCGACCGGTTCCGAGGGCGGGTGATCTTCCCGATCTTCGATGCGGCTGGGAAGGACGTCGTCGCGTTCGGAGGCCGGGTTCTCCCCGACGCCGCGCTGGCCACCGGCGGTCGCGACGGGACGCCCCCGAAGTACATCAACTCCCCTGAGACCGCGGTCTATCGCAAGTCGCAGACGCTGTATGCGCTGAACTGGGCTCGCGCGGAGATCCAGCGCTGCGACAGCGCGCTGGTCGTCGAGGGCTACATGGACGTCATCGGCCTGCATGCGGCAGGTGTCCGTCACGCCGTCGCCACGTGCGGCACTGCGCTGACCGCCGAGCACCTCCGACTGCTGCAGAAGTTCGCTCGCCGGGTGGTGCTGGCCCTGGACGCTGACGAGGCGGGCTTTGCCGCCGCCGACCGAGCCCGCTCGCTGGCCGAGGAGGTGGAGGTCCGGGAAGTCGGCGTCCTGCCGCTGCCGGACGGCAAGGACCCGGCCGATCTGGCGCGCGCGGGGCATGAGGCGGTCAAGACGGCCCTGGACGCCACCAAGACGGCCGTCGAGTTCCAGATTGAGTATCTGCTGCGGACCGCCGACGTGCGCACGCCGGAGGGCCAGGTCGACGCGTACCGGCGGACGTTCCCATTGCTCGGCAGGCTCGACGACCGGATGCTGCGCTACCGGTATGTGCGTGACATCGTCGCGCCGGCCGTGCACCTGTCGGCGGATTTGATCGAACGCGAGCTGGACGCGGCGGTCGGCGCGCGCGACGGCCAGCAGCAGCGGGCGCCTGCGGCGCGGCGCCAGCGGGCCGATGGCGCCCCACTCGACCCGCAGCTGCAGCTTGAGCGCGTCGTTCTCCAGGCGGCGCTGCAGCATCCTGAGCTCCTCCCGCCAGGGTGGAAGCAGCTCACCGAGGATGACTTCACCGCCGCGCCATCGCGCCAGCTGTTCGCCGTGGCGCGTGCGGATTCCGCCGGAACGCTGGACTCGGTGCTGTCGGCGCTGCCGGACGACGATGCCCGCGGCAGGGTCCGCGCGCTCGCCCTTGCGGAAGCGACCGTCGCGCCGCAGGCGAGCAAGATCGCAGAGATGGTGGCACGATTGCGTGCGGCGACTCTCAGCCGGCGAATCGCGGATCTCAAGCTGCGGCTGGCGCGGCTGAATGAGCAGCTGGATGCCGCGGAGCGCCGGGATCTAGGGTCGCAGCTGTTCCAGCTGGAGCGCCAGCGCAGGGACCTGCTCGAGGGGAGGGACGCCTGAATGTCCAGTGTCCCGCCCGCGGAATCGATCACTCCAAGCCCGGTCCGCGCCCCCGGAGCCGCACCCGCAGGCGAGGCCGGGGGGTCGGCCGCGCCTTCGGTTCAGCGGCTGCTGAAGCTGGACGAGATCGTCGAGCTGCTCGAGCTGGGCCGCTCACGCGGCTATGTCACGCATGCCGAGCTGGCGGAGGCCGCGGACGCCGCGCAGCTTCAGGCGGCGCTGACCGCTGCGCTGCGGGCGCTGCTGTCCGCAGAGGACGTGGAGATCGTCGATACGGCCCCGGTCGAGGATGACGATCAGCCGCCACCGCGCGGAGGGCCTTCGCGCGCGGACGAGCTCAGCGCCCGCATGGCCACCAACGATCCGGTGCGGATGTACCTGAAGGAGATCGGGCGCGTCCCTCTCCTCAGCGCAGAGGAGGAGGTCGACCTCGCCAAGCGCGTTGAGGCAGGGCTGGCCGCGACCGCCCTGCTCGAGCTGTCCAACGGCCAGCTGGCCGACGAGCAGATCGCGTCGCTGCGGCGGATCGAGCGCGGCGGGCAGCTGCGCAAGCGACGACTCGTCGAGGCCAACCTGCGCCTCGTCGTTTCGATCGCCAAGCGCTACGTCGGGCGCGGGATGCTGTTCCTCGATCTCATCCAGGAAGGCAACCTGGGGCTGATCCGGGCAGTTGAGAAGTTCGACTACACGAAGGGCTACAAGTTCTCGACGTACGCGACATGGTGGATCAGGCAAGCCATCACACGCGCGATCGCAGACCAGGCCCGCACGATCCGCATACCGGTCCACATGGTCGAGACGATTAACCGGGTCGTGCGTGTGCAGCGACAGCTGCTGCAGACACTGGGTCGGGATCCGACTCCGGAGGAGATCGGCGCAGAGCTCGATCTGTCCGCTGAGAAAGTGCGCGAGATCCTCAAGATCTCTCAGGAGCCCGTCAGCCTCGAGATGCCGGTGGGCGAGGAGGAGGATTCGAATCTGGGCGACTTCATTGAGGATCCCGACGCGGTCGTCCCGATCGACGCGGCCAGCTTCATGCTGATGCAGGAGCAGATCGCCGGGATCCTGCACACGCTGACCGACCGCGAGAAGAAGGTGATCCAGCTGCGGTTCGGCATGGTCGACGGCCAGCCGCGGACGCTGGAGGAGGTCGGCGCAGAGTTCGGCGTGACGCGTGAGCGGATTCGCCAGATCGAGTCGAAGACCCTGTCCAAGCTCCGCCACCCGTCGCGCAGCCAAGCGCTTCGGGACTACCTGGACTGACGGTCCGCCTCCCCCGAGTTCTTCTTGCGGTCTGCCCGATAGTCTGGCCGGCATGGTGAGGCTATTCGCGTTGATCTGCGCCGCCGCCGTGGCCCTCGCTGGCTGCACCGGGGGAGCGGGCGGCGGGCCCGAGCCGTCGCCCTCCACACCCGAGGCCGATCCTTCACCCTCGGCGTCGCCCACCGCCTCGGCGACCGCCTCGGCGCCCGCGACTGAGCCCGTCGAGACGCCCAGCCCGGCGCCGCTGTCGTCGACTCAGTGGACCCCGCTGTCCCCGGCGCCCCAGGCGCTGACGGAGGTCGCTGCCGCGGCGGTCGGGGGCGACATCTGGGTCGTGGGGGGACTCGGCGCTGACGGCGAGGCGGTCGACACGGTCCAGATCTACACGCCCGCCTTTGACTCGTGGCAGGAGGGTCCGCCGTTGCCCGAGGCGGTGCACCACGCGAGCCTGGTCGCCGCCGGCGATCAGGTCCTGCTGGTGGGTGGCTACGCCGGCAGCGGCTTCGACCGGCCCACCGCCTCTGTCCAGCGCTTCGACCTGGCTACCGGGGCCTGGGAGCCGGGCGCTGCGCTCCCAGAGGCGCGCGCGGCGGGCGCAGCGGCGTGGGACGGCGCGCGCGTCGTGTACGCCGGGGGAGTCGGCCCGAACGGACTCGCGGACGATGTCTTCGCGCTCCAGGACGGCGCGTGGGAGCGTGTCGGGGCGCTCAACGAGCCGCGGGAGCACCTCGCGGCCGCCAGCGACGCGCAGGGCCGGGTCTGGGCGATGGGTGGGCGCACCGGCAGCCTCGACGCGAACCTCGCCTCTGTCGAGCTGATCGAAGGAGATCAGATCAGCGCCGTCGGCGAGATGCCCACTGCCCGCGGCGGCGTCGCCGGATTCTGGGCTCCGCAGCCCGGCGCGTGCCTGGTGGGCGGCGAGCAGCCCGCCTCGACCCTGGCCGAGGTCGAGTGCATCGGCGCCGACGGCGCGATCACGGCGCTTCCGCAGCTGTCCCAGCCGCGGCACGGGCTGGGCGCAGCGGTCGTGGACGGCATCGCGTACGTGCTCCTGGGCGGGCCGCAGCCTCGGCTGTCAGTCAGCGACGCGGTCGAGGCGCTCCTGCTGGAGGCCTCCGGATGAAGCGCAGAGCCGCCGCCGCGGTCTCCCGCTAACGGGCTGCGCCGCCGCGGCCGCAGGCATCGGCCCCCGCTTCGGCTCACTCAGGCTCGCCCTAGGATCCGGCGCCGTTCACCTCGTTGCCCCGCACCATCGCGGTCACGCGGTGGACCCCTTGGCTGGCCCGGTCCTCCAGCGCGTGGCCGGCGCGCGACGCCACGCCCCGGACCTCTGCCCCGATCTGCTGGGCCGGCTCGGACTTGGTGATCGACAGCCATGCTGACCGGATCTGCTCGTAGCGCTCACGTCCCGCCCGCGAGCCCAGAACATAGCCAATCGCGATGCCCAGCATCAGATAGAATCGACGCATATTATTCCTCCACCGCTTGTCGTGCGTTCTCGCCTTGATTCCCCGCGGCGGCGGTTCGCACGCCAGGGCGGTCGCTATACT
>DATKBU010000124.1:0-8203 GCA_035513815.1 Egibacteraceae bacterium | reverse complement strand
CTTCATCGCGTTCCTGCACCTGTCGCAGGCACTCATCGCGATCCGGCGAACCGACGATTCGCATATCGCGGCGGCCTCGACCCTGATGGTCCTGCTGATCGCGACCGCTGCCCACGATCTGTTTCGTGACCGCCTGCCGCTGGTGAGGACCGTGAGCCGCGAGCACCTCGCCCGAATTGCTGGCGGTCTTGCCCTCGGCGCCGGCTGGTACGGCGTCGCGGTCCTCGGCGGCTTCCGCATCGCGTCCTTCGCGGCATTCATCGTGCTGATCGCCATGTGCTTGCTGGGGGCCGGAGCGGCACAGCGGGGCGAGCACGCCTGGTCCAGCGTCGGAGCAATGGCGGCCGCGGCGCTGCTCCTCACCACGGGCCTGGGCGCCCGCGCCGTCGCCCAAGCCGGCGATGACGACGCCCTAGGGCAGGCGGAGGCGATCGCCGCCGCGATGGGCGACGATATCGACGCGTGCCTCACGTCCAGCCGCGAGGCGTGGATTGTGCCGACCCCTCTGACGCTGTACGACACGCTGGACGTGACGAACCCGACCCCGTTCTACGTGTTCTGGTACCACTTCGCCGGCGAGATCGATCGGGTGGGGGCCATGGTCGAGTTAGGCGAGATCCCGGTAATCATCCAGCCGTACGGATGGCCGGACTCGATGACCGAGATGGTGCCGTTCATCGAGGCCTACTACGAGCTCTGCGCCGAGGAGCTTGTGCCTGAGACCGGGAACCTCGTTCGGGTCTGGCGCCATTACGCGGCCGAGTGATCCGCATGCGCGGCGCGCGCACTCGGGGACCCCGGGGCACCCAATGGAGCTGATACTTTCGGGGACCGATGAGGCACCGCATCCTGGCCACCGCGCTCGACCGTTGAGGACTGCACATGGACGCCGAGCGGCTCACTGACGAGGAGATCGAGGATCCGCAGTGGGTGCCTCGCCAGTCGCTGTATGGGCCGGCATGGCTGACGGTGACCATCCCCAGCCTCCCGGCCGTGCTGCTGTGGCTGGTGACGCCCTCGATGACGGCCGGCTTCGCGACGGCCTCGGGCGCGCTGCGCAGCCTGGGACTGCTCGCCGGGCTGTGCGCGTATTCGGCGTTCGCGACCAACCTCGTCCTCGGCGCTCGCTTGCCGTGGCTCGAGCGGCTGTTCCGCAGCCTGGATCGGCTGTACCGGTTCCACAGGCGGGTCGGCGTTGCCGTCGGCGGGCTTCTGGCCGCCCATGTGACGCTGATGCTCGGCTGGGTTCTGAGCGTCCAGGGGCCAGGTCTGGTCGCATTCTTCGGCCAGCCTGGGATCGTGGCCGGCGTCGTGGCGCTCGCGGGCTTCGCCGGCATCGTCGCGGTGAGCCTGTACGGGCGGATGCGCCATGAGACGTTCCAGCGGGTCCACCGGCTGATCGGCCTGGTTTTCATCGCCGGCGCGGTGCACGTGCTGATCATGCCTGGCGTGGCGGCCGAGAATCGAGCGCTGAACGCCTACCTCATCGGCGTGTCGGCGGCAGGCGCCGCCGCGTGGCTCTACCGCTCGGTGCTCGGCAATCGGCTGGTGCGCCGCCATGCGTACCGAGTGGCCCGCATCTCGCCGGTGGCCGGCGACGTGAACCAGCTCGCCCTGGCGCCGGTCGACGACCCGATCCGGTTCGCCCCGGGGCAGTTCGTGTTCATCTCCATCGATGACGACGCGGTCACCCGCGAAGCGCACCCCTTCTCGATCACCTCCGGCCCGTCAGACACCGAGCTGCGGCTGGTCATCAAGGCGCTGGGCGACTTCACCTCCGGCCTCGCGTCGGTCTTGCCTGGCGCTCCAGTGGTTATCGAGGGGCCCTACGGCGGGTTCTGGCACGAGGGCGAGGACCTGCGCCGCCAAGTGTGGATCGCCGGAGGGATCGGTGTGACGCCGTTTCTGGCGATGGCGCGCAGCCTCGACCTGGGCGAGCACGAGGTCGACCTGTACTACTGCGCCCAGGACACCGGCTCGATGGTGTTCCTCGACGAGCTCCAGGAGCTCGCCGCAGGCGAGGGCGGCCTGCGCTTGTTCACCGTCCCGTTCGACTCCGACGGCTTCCTCACGGGCGAGCGGGTCGCGGCGACGTCTGACGACTTGCCCTCGCGCCACGTCTTCCTGTGCGGTCCGTCGCCCATGATGGATGCGCTCATCCCGCAGCTGGTCGCGGCGGGGGCGTCGCGTGAGCGCATCCACAACGAGGACTTCCGCATCCGAGGACGCTGACGCGCCTCAATCCGATCCCCGGCGCCCTACGAAGATTGTGCGCGGCGAACGGTCCTCGTCGGTCTCCTCGGAGATCGCGTCCGGCTCGAAGCCCGCGCCGGCGAGCAGGCCGAACCAGACCTGCCGTGAGAACACCCCCGTGCGATGCGTCTCGTGCACCGTCCGGACTGAGCCGTCTTTCTCGCGCAGGAGGAAGGCGTACTCGGTCAGCGCCCAGGAATCATCCGGATCGGGGTCCCAGGTCCACTCCAGATAGCGCACCGCGCGCCCGTCGGGCGCGTCGATGCCGCCATGCTCGGTGGAGTCTTCGAAGACTTCGGCGGTGACATCAGGGGCGAACACGGCGACGCCACCCGGCCGGCAGTGCGCGAACGCGGTGCCGATGGCCGCGCTCAGGTCACGCTCGTCGGTCATGTAGTCGACGGCGTCGTGGATGAGCACCGCGTCAAACGCACGGCCGAGGCGGGCGGTGCGCATATCCCCCAGGCGATGCTCGCACTCAGGGTTCAGCGCGCGAGACACCGCCAGCATCTCGTCGGACTCATCGACCAGCGTCATTGTGAAGCGCCGCTTGAGATGCGACGCGCTGTGGCCGCCGCCGCTGCCGAGCTCCAGGACCTCGTGGACAGGGATCGACGCGGACTCCAGCAGCCCCGCCAGGAAGGCAGCCTCCCGTTCGTACTCCTCGGGCGGGGAGATCAGCGGCCACCAGGTCGCCAGCTCTGTGTAGAAGCGATGGCCGCTGGACTCCGCTGACATGGTCGCGAATCTAGCGCCCGGCCGGGCGATGATCGCCAGCAATCGCGGCAAATCGCGACGGTGCTAGGATCCGGCGCGCTCGCAGCGGCCTTGGGCAATCGGTCCTGCATGGCGTGCTCATGACGGGGCGTGCGTCTGCTGGGATCAAGACGAAAGGCAAGGCATGACTGGCATCGCCGTCCGGGAGTTGGGCCTGACCTGGCTCGACAAGAGCGCGCTCGACACCGATGCGCCATGGTCGCCCGACGGCGAGTCGGGCCTGTTCGACGTCGGCTTCCGCTGGCCGCTGGTGACGCTGCGGCGCTCCGCTCTGGAGCACAACGCGCAGATCTTCAGCGAGTACTGCGCCGACGCGGGGATGTCGCTGGCCCCGCACGCCAAGTCGACGATGATGCCGGCGCTGTGGGCGCTGCAGCTCGAGGCGGGCGCCTGGGGGCTGACGGCGGCCACACCCAGCCAGGTGCAGATCCAGCGCCGCCTCGGGACCTCGCGGATCTTGCTCGCCAACGAGCTTGTCGACCGCGGCTTCGTTCCCTGGATCAGCGCGCAGCTCGATGACGACCCCGAGTTCGAGTTCTTCTGCTACGTGGACTCGCAGGCCGGCATCGATGTCCTGGCCGCCGGCGGCTCCCAGCGGCGCAGGCCCATCTCGGTCCTGCTCGAGATCGGGTTCGACGGCGGGCGCACCGGCTGCCGCGACGCGGAGTCGGCGCTCGCGATCGCCGAGGCGGCCGCCGCGACCCCCGGCATCGCGCTGGTGGGGGTATCCGGCTACGAGGGCGGGCTCGGCGCGAACCGCTCCGACGAGACGCTGGGCCTGGTCCGGGCGTTCGCGCGGCGGATCCGCGACACGCTGGAAGACGTCGCCGCACGGGAGCTACTCGACCCCGGTGCGCCGGAGCGCATCATCTCGGCCGGCGGCAGCTCATTCTTCGACGTCATCGCCGAGGAGTTCGCGGCGCCGTGGGATCTCGACCGGCCGGTGCGCCCGGTGCTGCGCAGCGGCTGCTACATCACCCACGATCACGGCATCTACTCGCGGCTGTCCCCGCTGTCAGCGCGGCTGGAGCCGGCGATCGAGCTGTGGGCGCAGGTGCTGTCGCGGCCCGAGCCGGAGCGGGCGCTGCTCGGCGCCGGCCGCCGGGATGTCGGGTGGGACCAGGGTCTGCCCACTCCGCTGGAATGGCGGGACGCCGATGGCCGGGTCCGCGGCGAAGCGGTCGAGTTCTCGGTCACGTCACTGGATGACCAGCACGCGTACCTGAGCATCCCGGCCAGCAGCGACCTCGAGGCGGGCGCACTCGTCCGGCTTGGCATCTCCCACCCCTGCACCACGCTGGACAAATGGCGCGCGATTCCCATCCTTGATGACGACGACCGAGTCATCGACCTCGCGCGCACCTACTTCTAGATACCGGCGGACCGGATCCAGGAGGCGCCCCCGGATGCCCGTGCGGCGGCTGGTCAGACGTGCGCTCTCCACCCGGCGCCGGCGCGGGCGCGTCGAGCCTGCTGCCGCTGCTCATCCCCGTGCTGATCATGGGCGGGATCCTTACCGGCGTCTTCACCCCGACCGAGGCCGGAATGGCGGCGGTCGTCTACATCCTCGTGATCTTGCTGCTATTGACGAAGCTCGGACACTTCAAGGTGCTGCCGGCCGACTTCGCACGCGCGGGAATCATCTACAACCTCCCGCGCATCTCCGTTGCCGCCGCTTCGGCGTTCTCGCAGATGTTCGCGCGCCTCGGCGGCGCGCGCATCGTGACCGACTGGGCCGTCGGGTTCGTCGGCGACAACCCCATCTTCATCATGCTGACGCTCGTGGTGATGCTGATGCTCGTCGGCCAGCTCATCGACGCCATCCGGCGATCGTGCTGTTCGCCCCGATGATCAAGCTGTTCACCGACATCGGCGGGATGAACCCGATCCAGGTCGGCGCCGTGGCCATCGTCACGCTCGCCTTTGGGCTGATCACTCCGCCCTACGGGCTGTCCCTCCTGCTGGCGGCTCATTTCGCCGGCGTGAAGTTCTCGACGGCCCTGCGCAGCGCCTGCCGCTGTACCTGCTGTTCTTCATCGTCATCGGGCTGCTGGTGATCTTTCCCGACATCGCGCTGTGGCTGCCCCGCATAGTGGTCCCGCAGTCGGCCGGGTGCTTACCGGATCCTGCAGGGGCAGGATTCATCTGCCCATGACGCGCCGCAGACGACCCAGGAGCATGACCTTGACGCAGGACCTGTTCTCACTCGATGACCGAGTCGCCCTCGTGACCGGCTCAAGTCGCGGCCTCGGTTTCGCGATAGCCCAGGCGCTGGGCGCCGCTGGGGCTCACGTGGTGCTCAACGCGCGGGACGAGGAGCAGCTGCAGTCGGCGTCCGACGCCCTGCTGGCCCAGGGCGTCAAGACCAGCACCCGTACGTTCGACGTGACTGACCCGGAGGGCGTGAGGGCCGCGGTCGAAGACATCGAGCGGTCGATCGGCCCCATCGACATCCTGGTGAACAACGCCGGCGCGATGAAGCGCGGACCGTTCACGGAGTATCCCGTAGCCGACTTCCGCAGGCTGCTCGACGTCAATCTGGTAGGCCCGTTCGTCGTCGGCCAGGCGGTCGCCGCGGAGATGGTCAAGCGCCGACGGGGCAAGATCATCAACATCGGCTCGGTCATGTCGCAGCTCGGGCGGCCCACGATCTCGGCCTACACGGCCTCAAAGGGCGGCATTCGCCTCCTCACCAACGGAATGTGCGCAGATCTGGCACCCCACGGGCTGCAGGTCAATGCGATCGCGCCCGGGTACTTCAAGACCGAGCTGACCAGCGATCTGGCCGATGACCCAGAGTTCTCGAACTGGCTGGTCGCCCGCACGCCCGCGGGCCGTTGGGGAGAGGTCGAGGAGCTTGCCGGCGCCGCGATCTTCCTCGCGTCGTCGGCGTCTGACTTCGTGAACGGCCAGATCCTGTTCGTCGACGGCGGTCTGACTGCGGTCGTCTGAGGCTAGCTGCGGGCCAGGGCTGCTCGCAGCGCCGGCGCCGCCATCAGCTGAGGACGAGTTCGCCGTCGGCGACGTCGGCCTTGATCGTCTGGCCGGGCTCGATGCGCCCGTCGAGCAGAGCCAGCGCGACCTTGTCCTCCAGCTCTTTGCGCAGCACCCGCTTCAGCGGGCGGGCGCCGAACACCGGGTCGTAGCCGCGCTCGGCCAGCCAGTCCTTGGCGGCGTCGGTCAGCTCCAGCGACAGGTCCTGCTGGGCGAACCGTTCGCGCACGCGCCCGAGCTGCACATCGACGATGCGGCGCAGATCGGCCTTGTCCAGGCGGTGGAAGATGAGCATCTCGTCGAGGCGGTTGAGGAACTCCGGGCGGAAGTGCTCGCGCACCGCAGCCATCACCCGCTCGCGGATGACGTCCTCCGACTCGGTGGGATCCAGGATCCACTGACTGCCAAGGTTCGAGGTCATGATCACCACAGTGTTGCGAAAGTCCACTGTGTGGCCCTGGCCGTCCGTCAGCCGGCCGTCATCGAGCACCTGCAGCAGCGCGTTGAACACGTCCGGGTGCGCCTTCTCGACCTCGTCGAGCAGCACCACCGAGTACGGACGGCGCCGCACCGGCTCGGTGAGCTGACCGCCCTCCTCATAGCCGACGTAGCCCGGCGGCGCGCCGACCAGGCGCGAGACGGTGTGGCGCTCTTGGAACTCGCCCATGTCCAGGCGGATCATCGCCCGCTCGTCGTCGAACAGGAACTCGGCCAGCGCGCGGGCCAGCTCGGTCTTGCCGACGCCGGTGGGGCCGAGGAACAGGAACGAGCCCAGCGGGCGGTCCGGGTCTGCCAGGCCGGCGCGCGAGCGGCGCACCGCCTGGGCCACGGCCGCGACCGCCTCGGACTGGCCGATGACCCGCTGGGCCAGCGTGTCCTCGAGGCGCACCAGCTTGTCGCGCTCGCCCTCCAGCAGCCGGGTGACCGGGACGCCGGTCCAGCGCGACACCACCTCGGCGATGTCCTCGGCGTCGACCTCCTCCTTGAGCATCTTCAGCTCGGACTGGAGCTCGCCCAGCGCCGCATTCGCCTCCTCCAGCTCGCGCTCGGCCTGCGGGACGCGGCCGTAGCGCAGCTCCGCGGCGCGCTGCAGGTCGCCGTCGCGCTCGGCGCGCTCTGCCTCCTCGCGGGCGGACTCGATCGCGGACTTCAGCTCGCGGATGCGTCCGATCGCCGCCTTCTCCGCCTCCCAGTGCTGTGTCAGCGTCGCCAGCTCGGCCCGCACGGACTCCAGCTCGCTCTCAATCTCATGCAGGCGGCCCTGCGCCGCGGGATCGGCTTCGACGCTGCCGTCGATCGCCGCCTTCTCGATCTCCAGCTGCTTGGCGCGCCGGTCGAGCACGTCGATCTCGGCGGGCATCGAGTCGATCTCGATGCGCAGGCGCGACGTCGCCTCGTCGATCAGGTCGATCGCCTTGTCGGGCAGGAAGCGCTCCGTGAGGTAGCGGTCGGACAGGCGCGCCGCCGCAACCAATGCCGAGTCGGTGATGCGCACGCCGTGGTGCACCTCGTAGCGCTCCTTCAGCCCGCGCAGGATCGCGACCGTGTCCTCGATGCTCGGCTCGCCGACGTGGATCGGCTGGAAGCGGCGCTCCAGCGCCTTGTCCTTCTCGATGTCGCGGTACTCCTCCAGCGTGGTCGCGCCGATCATGCGCAGCTGGCCGCGCGCGAGCATGGGCTTGAGCATGTTCCCGGCGTCCATCGCGCCCTCGGCCTTGCCGGCGCCGACGATGGTGTGCAGCTCGTCGACGAAGGTGATGATCTGGCCCTCCGCGGCCTCGATCTCGCGCAGCACCGCCTTGAGGCGCTCCTCGAACTCGCCGCGATACTTCGCGCCGGCGATCATCGACGCCAGGTCCAGCGCGACGAGGCGCTTGTCCTTCAGGCCCTCGGGCACGTCGCCGGCCACGATGCGCTGCGCCAGGCCCTCCACGATCGCGGTCTTGCCCACACCGGGGTCGCCGATCAGCACCGGGTTGTTCTTGGTGCGCCGCGACAGGACCTGGATGACGCGGCGGATCTCCTCGTCGCGGCCGATCACCGGATCCAGGGAGCCGTCCCGGGCGGCCGCGGTCAGATCCTGCGCGTACTTCTCGAGGGCCTCATAGGTCCCCTCGGGCGTGGGTGACGTCACGCGCTGATTGCCGCGCACGGAGCGCAGCGCCGTCAGCAGCGCGTC
>DATKBU010000123.1:0-8767 GCA_035513815.1 Egibacteraceae bacterium | reverse complement strand
ATCGCGGCCCCCGAGGCCGCGTGCCGGTCGTGCTCGTGCACGGCCTCGGCGATTCACTGCGCTCCTACGACTTTGTCATGGCTCATCTGCCCGACGATGTGCGAGCCCTGGCGCTTTCGCTGCGAGGGCATGGCGACGCGGACCGTCCAGACGACGGCTACTGGCCTGCGGACCACGTCGCGGACCTGGAGGCACTGCTCGATGGCGCGGGCGTGGAGAGGGCGGTGCTAGCCGGGCACTCGTCTGGCAGCCAGATCGCGCAGCTTTTCGCCGTCAGCCATCCGCAGCGCGTCCGCGGACTTGTGCTGATCGGCGCGCCAGGCCCTCACCCTGACCCAGAGGCCAGCGCCGCGATGACCGCCGAAATCAGCGCACTGGCCGATCCGATCGATGAGGGCTGGCTGCGCGAGTTCGCCGAGAGCACGGTTGCCGGATCGATCCCGCAGGCCTTCCTCGACACCATCGTGGCAGAGGCTCGCAAGGTCCCTGCGAGGGTCTACCGCGCCATGTGGCCGGGAATCCGCGACTTCGACATATCACGCGATCTGCAGCGCATCCCCGCGCCGACGATCCTCGTCTGGGGAGACCAGGATCGCGTGCCGGTGGCGACGCGCGAGGCTCAGAGGCAGCTTGTCGCCGCGATCCCTCGCGCCCGGCTCATCATCTACCCCGGCGCAGGCCACAGTCCGCATTGGGAGCATCCGCGACGGTTCGCCGCCGACGTGGCGTCGTTCGTGCGCGGCCTTCCCACCTGACGTTGCCCCCCGCTGCTCAGGCGGGCAACCGCGCCTAACGCCCGCGCCGGGCGCGGCTGGGCGCGACACGGGGCGGCTCGCCCGGCATCTTCGGGTAGACCGGGGGCCATGGCGCGTCGCCCAGCCCATCGGCGAGGTCGCGCTCGTGCAGCTCCAGCAGCGGCTCAAGGGACTGCGGGCGCGCGGCGATGTCCCCCCACGGATCGCCGTCGCGGGCGATGCGATCGGGCACGGTGGCGATGGTCAGCTCGTCCGGCTCGACTCCCTCGAGCTCGTCCCAGCGGAACGGCGTGGACACCTGCGCGCCGGGCCGGGACCGCACGCTCCACGCCCCGAACACCGTCTTGTGCGGCGCGTTCTGGTTGAAGTCGACGAACACCCGGTCACCCCGCTCCTCCTTCCACCAGGCCGCGGTGATCAGATCCGGGCGGCGGCGCTCCAGCTCGCGCGCGAGCGCGACGGCGGCCGAGCGCACCTGGTAGGAGTCCCACCTCGGCGCCAGCCGCGCGTAGATATGCAGGCCGCGGTTGCCGGTCGTCTTGGGATAGGCGGCGATTCCGAGCTCGTGAAGGAAGCCGCGCACGACATCAGCCGCCTCGCGCACCATACCGAACGTCGCGGCGCCCTGAGGGTCGAGGTCGATGCGCAGCTCGTCAGCATGCTCGGCATCGGCGGCCAGGAACGGCCAGACGTGGAAGCCGAGGCAGCCCAGGTTCACCGCCCAGACGACGTGCGCCAGGTCGGCGGCGACCAGCGCGTCGGAGGGCGTGCCATTGACCGTGGTCACCACGGTCGTGCTCAGCCAGTCGGGCGCGTTCTTCGGCACGCGCTTCTGGAAGAACGAAGAGCCGCCCGCGCCCTCCGGGAACCGCTGCAGCAGCACCGGCCGCCCGCCCATCGCCGCCAGCAGCGGCGCGCGCACGGCCTCGTAGTAACGGACAAGGTCCAGCTTGGTCTCGCCGCGCGCGGCGAAGAACACCTTGCCGGGATGTGACACCGGAACCTGGTGACCTCCCAGGTCGAGCACGATCTCATCGCCGCCGCGTTGCGCCACGACCACGACCTTACCGGCTAACGCTGCTCGAGCACGCCTAGGATGTTGCCGGCCGGGTCGGTGAACCAGGCGATCGGCGGGCCGTCATCCCCGCGGGCGACCCCCTTCTCATCTTGCTCGAAGCCGTCGTAGCGCTCGAAGCGCACGCCGCGGCTCATCAGCTCGTCGACCGCTCGGTCGACGTCGTCCACCGGGAAGTTGAGGATGGTGAACGACGCCGGCGTGTGGTTCGGCTTCGGGTAGACAAGGATGTCCCGATCGCCGGCGATGTGCAGGAACAGCAGGCCATCGCTCTGTGACACCCTCAGTCCCAGCGTCTCGCCGTAGAACGCCGTGGCAGCGTCCAGGTCATCGACGGAGAACCCGCTGAACGCCTTGGTCGCAGCAAACATCATCTGCTCCTTGCTAGTCGGTGGGCTTGCCTGTCCTTTCCCGCCTTCCCATAACGACCCGGCAGCCGCGACGAACTCATCGCTGAGCAAAGCCCGGTGGCGGCGGACTACGGCGCGAGCCGCTCGATGACCCACCGGTCGCCGACGCGGCGATACCGCAGACGGTCGTGAAGACGGTTCGGACGCCCCTGCCAGAACTCAACCGTTTCGGGCCGCAGACGGTAGCCGCCCCAGTTCTGGGGGCGCGGCGGCGGCTGGTCGCCGTACTCGGCCTGCACCTGCTCCAGCCGCCGGCGGAGCTCCTGGCGGTCGGAGATGACTTCGCTCTGCGGAGATGCGAGGGCGCCGAGACGGCTGCCGACCGGCCGCGTGCGGAAATAGGCATCAGACTCCTCGGCCGAAACCCGCTGAACCTGCCCGGTCACTCGCACCTGGCGCTCCAGGGCGGGCCAGTGGAAGACGAGAGCCGCGTGAGGGTTGGCGGACAGCTCGCGACCCTTGCGGCTGTCGTAGTTGCTGAAGAAGGTGAACCCGCCCTTGTCGACGCCCTTGAGCAGCATAATGCGCGCCGACGGGACGCCGTCGGGTGTCGCGGTCGCCACCGTCATGGCGTTCGGCTCCGCGCCGCCTGCGGCAAGTGCCTCCTTCATCCATGTGGCGAACTGCTCAATCGGGTCAGCGGCGAGCTCCCCTTCGCGCAGATCCGCGAGCGTCCGCTCGCGGCGCAGCTGACCGAGCGGCACCTCGAAGGCTCGGGGGTCGGGGCCCTGTCCCGTCGCGTCGTCCTGTTCCTCGCCCATCCATGTCCCTGTGGTCGGCACGACAGCATGCCACCGCCGACCGCCGACCGCCGGCGCCAGCTCCGCAGCGCAAGGGCTGCCTGCATGCCCGCGCCGCCTGTGGGAAGCTTGGAATCGTGAAGGGACCGGAACCGACCACCGGGCCGCTCGGCGAAGTCACCTGCGTGGCGGCCGACACGTTCTGCGTGTCCGGATCGAGCGGCCAGATCCGTCGCGGCAGCGAGCAGGGCCTGTTCATCCGCGACACCCGCATCCTGTCGCTGCTGCTGCTGCGGATCAACGGCACGGAGGTGCAGCCGCTGCTCGGCCAGCGAGTCGGCGCGAGCGCCGCGTGCTTCACCGGCTACTGGACGGCAGCCGATGATCGCGAGCCCGACCCCAAGCTGCTGGTGCGCCGGCGAAGACTGGTCTCCACTTCCATGTGGGAGGAGGTCCAGCTCACCAACTACGGAATGCATCCGTTCGACCTGGCTGTGCAGCTTGAGGTCGCCAGCGACTTCGCCTACATCTTCGACGTCAAGCACGGGCGACATGCGCCACAGGCAACCGTGGAGGCAACCGATGGCGGCCTGCGGCTTCGCCAGCCGGACGGGGACTACCTCACAATCATCCGCCCATCCCCTCCGGCTGAGGAGATGGATATCGAAAATGGCGCGCTGCGCTGGAACGTGCACCTGCCTGATCGCGCGCAATGGTCGCTGACCTTGACGATCGGCGCGTCCATGGGCGACAAGACGATCTGGCCAAGCGGGACATGGACCGGCGTGATGAACGTCGCCCGCGCGGCACCGCGCCCTGAGCTTCCGTTGGAGGTCCGCTGCAGCGACGAGCGCTTCTCCGACCTGTGCATGCAGGCCGCGACAGACCTGGAGTCGTTGCGCGTGCCAGATCCGCAGCAGCCGAGCGACTCCTACTTCGCCGCCGGCAGCCCGTGGTTTCTCACGCTGTTCGGCCGCGACTCGATCTGGGCCGCCATGATGGCCCTGCCGATGGGCGTCCAGCAGGCCGGTCAGACGCTGCGTGTGCTGGCGCGCCGCCAGGGAGTGAAGGTCGATGCCGAGACCGAGGAGGAGCCGGGCAAGATCCTGCACGAGGCCCGGCATGGAGGACATGTCGAGCGCAGCGATCTGCCGCCGCTGTACTACGGGTCCATTGACTCGACGCCGCTGTGGATCGTCCTGCTGCATGAGGCGTGGCGCTGGGGGCTGGATGCGGATGAGGTCCGTGAGCTCCTGCCGGCGGCCGAGCGAGCGCTGGGATGGCTTCGCGACTACAGCGATGCCGACGGCGATGGCTTCCTGGAGTATCTGCGCACCGGACAGCGCAGTCTGAGAAACCAGGGCTGGAAGGATTCCGAGGACGGCGTCCAGTTTGCGGACGGCCGGCTCGCCGAGCCGCCGATCGCGCTGTGCGAAGTCCAGGGCTACGCGTGCGACGCTGCCCTGCGCGGGGCCGAGCTGCTCGAGCGCTTCGATCGACCGGGCGCGGACGAGTGGCGCGCGTGGGCCCACCGTCTGCGCGATCGGTTCCGCGAGTCATTCTGGGTCCGCTCTCCTTCAGGCGACTATCCGGCGATCGCGATCGACGGTGAGAAGCGCCGGGTCGACAGCGTGGCGTCCAACATGGGGCACCTGCCGACGACGGGCCTTGTCGACGAGGAAGAGTCGGCGCTCATCGCGCGGCGGCTGGGCATGCCGGATATGAATAGCGGATGGGGGCTTCGCACCTTGTCAAACCACTCGCCGCGATTCAATCCGCTGTCCTACCACGGCGGGTCGATCTGGCCCCATGACACCGCCATTGCGGCGTGGAACCTCGCGGCGACCGGTCATTTCGAGCCCGCGACTGATCTCATGCGAGGCCTGGTGGCGGCTGCGCCGCACTTTCGGTTCCGACTCCCCGAGCTGTTCGGGGGCGAGCAGCGCGACCCGCTGAGCCTGCCGCTGCCGTATCCGGCGGCGTGCCGCCCGCAGGCCTGGGCCGCCGGCGCCAGCCTGCTGCTGCTGCGGGCCGCGCTCGGCCTGCATCCGCGCGTCCCAGACGGGGTCGTGGAGCTGCGACCGATCTGGCCGCCGCCGTACCACACGCTGCAGGTGAGCGAGCTTCGGATCGGATCAGGTCGGCTCGCGGCCGAGATCAGCGCGGAGCGCGGCGTTGTCATCCACGACGCGCCGCCGGGCCTTGAGATCAAGGTGGTCGGCGCGCCGCACGCGGAAGGCTGAAGGCCCTCCGCCGCGCCGGCCCTATTCAGAGCTCGGGCGACCCGTTCTCCCCAGCGCCCGCGACCCCAGCACTTCGCCGGGCGCCCAGCGCTTCGTCGGCAGCGCCCAGTGCGCCCGCGGCCGCGCCGAATGCTCCCTTGACTCCGCCAAGGTCAGGCACCCTGATCTCGGTGTCCAGGGCGATGACCTCGCGGTACAGACGGTCATAGCGGCGGGTCATCGCCGCGCCTGACAGCTGGCGCTCAACACGTCCTCGGCACGCCGCGGGGTCGATCTCGGCCACCCGCAGCGTCGCATCGCAGAGCCCTTCGATGTCTCCCGGCTCGACGAGGAATCCGGTTTCGCCGTCCGCGATCACCTCGGCGGCAGCGCCATTGCGGTAGGCCAGGACGGGGGTGCCGCAGGCCATCGACTCGACCATGACCAGCCCGAACGGCTCCGGCCATTGGATCGGGAACAGCGTGGCGTCAGCGCCGGCCAGCAGCTCGCCCTTCTGCGCGGTGTTGGCGTTGGGGATGACGTCGACATCGACGCCGTCCAGCGTCGGCGCGACGTGATCCCGCCAGTACGCCTCCTCGGCGGGCTCGTTGATCTTGATCGCCATCCGCAGCGGCCTGTTCATCCGCCTGGCGACCTCCACGGCGACGGCGGGGCCCTTGTCAGCCGTCGAGCGACCGACCCAGGCGAGATAGCCGCGGCCGTCCCGCCGGTCGGCGCGGAACGGATACAGCTCGACGGGTATGCCGTTGTGGATCACCGCGTCGATGTGCAGCCCACCGGGAGCGCGCGACCGCTGGTCGTGGCTGATGGCGACCAGGTGCAGCTTGGGCGGCAGCGTCTGATAGAGCGCGGAGAGCTCGGCGACCCAGGGGCCGTGAACGGTGTGGACGACTGGAGGTCCGTCCAGCATCGCGCCGAACGCCGGGCCGATACAGCCCGAATGGTCATGGATGAGATCGAACTCGCCGCGCATCTTGTAGCCGGCCAGGCAATGCAGCAGGTCATACGGCGGAGAGCCGATCTGCTTGCTGGGCGCCTCATCGAAGACGGTGATGAGCCGCGCCTTGGTCTGAGAACCGCCGCTGGCGATCAGCGTGACGTCGTGACCCGCCTCGACCAGTCCTTCCGTCAGCAGGGAGACCACCCATTCGGTGCCCCCATAGCCGACCGGCGGCACCGTGAACCAAGGCGGAGCGATCATCAACACACGCATCGTGGCCCCTCCACTACGCTTTGCCGGGGGTTCGGTCGGCCGCGCATGGGGGCCGGGCATGCTGTATCCCCCCGGAAGCCGGGAGTTGAACCTGTCCATCCGTCTCGCCGTCTGACGCCATGCCGCACCCGCCGCGACCGCTCCGCCACGGAGGTCTCCATGCCCACCGACGTGCAGCTCGAGGAGTTTCTCGCAGCGCTGTCCGCTGAGGCGGGCACGCCGCCCCTGCGCTCCGCCGAGTGCGAAGAGGCGCTCAGACTGGTGCGGGTGGCCGCAGGCAGCCTCGAGCGCCGGTATGCGCCCTTGGCCGCCTACGCCGCCGGCCTCGCCCTCGGCCAGCTGCCCGAGGGCTCGACCGAGCAGGCCCGCATCGAATGGATGCGACGACTCGCCGACACGGTCAGAGAGCTGCGCCGAGTGGGCCCGACTTAGGCGCGGGAGCGGTCAGCGCGCCCTCTCGCGGCCAGGAGCGGCACGAGCATCTCCTGGCGGGTGAGGCTGCCGTGCGCGGCGATGAGCTTGGCCTCGCCCGGCTGGGCGGGATCGATGAATGCAACCGGCTCGCGTGCCGCAAGCACCACGTCGCCGACGCGGCCGCGAACCGTCGCGGTCGAGCCAGGGCCAAGCCAGCCCTCATCGAACAGCTGCGCGCGGGTCATGACCCAGGCGAGATGGCCGAAGCGCTCCGTCGCGGCCGCCGCCAGCTCGCCCGCCGCCCCCGCCCGCGAATGCAGAGAGCGCAGACGGCCCTCGCCTGAGTACAGCGCGATCATCGGGTCCAGCTCGGTGAGTTTGCGCTGCCCGTCAGGGCCGACATGAACCTGCCCGTGATCGGAGGTGACCAGCAGCGCGCAGTCGCGCGGGAGCACGTCGAGCAGGTCGGTGACCAGGCGGTCGGCGGCGCTCAGCTCGCCCGCGAAGAACTCGTCGTTGAGGCCGTAGGCATGAGCGACCTTGTCGACGCCTTCGTAGTAGGCGTACACCAGGCGGGCGCCGGCCGCGACAAGGCGCCGCACATGCTCCACCAGCGTCGCGGCCGTCCGCCAGCCGACGAACTCTGCGCCCCGCAGATGCGCGGCCGTGAATCCCGTCCCTCGAAATTCCGCGCGTGTCACCACCGGCACCCGCCTTCCGAGGAAGGCGGCTCTTGGTTGCACCTGTTCAGGATCGGGCGCTTTGCCGTTGCCGCTCACCGTCCATCCCAGCACGTTGAGGACATCGCCGCCGACCCGCATCCGATAGCCAGTGATGCCGTGCTGGGCGGGCGGAGCGCCCGTGGTGATCGAGGTCAGCCCGGCTGCTGTCGTGGACGGAGCAGCGGTCGTTATCGGCCCGCCGGCCATCGCCGAGAGCGAGGGCAGCCGCGGTCGATGGGCGACGAGGGAATCCCAGCCCAGGCCGTCGAGCACGAGCAGCACGACGCATGCCGCGTCGGCAACTGGCGCGGGCAGCCAGGGGCCGCCGGCCTTTTCGAGAAGCGCCGGGACGATCCCGCCCACCCATGCGCCGTCATAGTCGGGTCGCACCGGATTCACAGCGCACAACGTACCCGCACCTGCCGCCCTCGCGCGGCGATGCCCAGACCGCGCCGACCCGGCGGCCACGGGAGCTGTCTCACCCTCGGTCTACGGTCACCTGGAGCCAGTCAGCCGGAAACGGGAGGGTCGGATGGACGCAGGCGATCTGCTGATGGTGCTGTTCACGGCGGCGGCCACAGCATGCGTGGTCGGCATCGCCCTCGGGCGTCAGGCGCGCGTGCCTGACGAGGCCGCGGACGCGGGCGAAGGGCGCCTTCGCGGCCAGCTCGAGTCGATGACCGCGGAGCTGGCTCGGATGCGCGATGTCGTCGCCGTGTTCGAGCGCGACCGCGCAGCCCAGTACGGCGAGCTCAGCGGCCACATCGCGGCCGCCGGCCAGCGCACCGCCGAGCTCGCGGAGACCACGCGCGAGCTCCGCCAGGCCCTGTCCAGCAGCAAGGCGCGCGGGCAGTGGGGCGAGCGCATGGCAGAGGACGTCCTTCGCCTCGCCGGGCTCCTCGAGGGAGTCAACTACCGCAGGCAGACCACAGTCGAGGGCGGCAGATCCATCCCCGACTTCACCTTCCTGCTCCCCCGGGGCCTTCAGCTCCACATGGATGTGAAGTTCCCGCTGGACAACTACCTGCACTACCTGTCGGCCGAGACCGACAGTGAGCGCGCCGCGCACAAGGCGCAGTTCCTGCGCGATGTCAGGGCGCGCGTGCGCGAGCTCAACGGCCGCGGCTACATCGACCCGGAGACCACGGTGGACTGCATGCTGCTGTTCATCCCGAACGAGCAGCTGTACGCGTTC
>DATKBU010000122.1:0-7611 GCA_035513815.1 Egibacteraceae bacterium | reverse complement strand
CAGGATCAGGTCGGCGTGCTGGTGTTCAACACCCAGAGCGAATGGGTGCTGCCGCTGCAGAGCCTGCCCGCGGACGACGTGCTTGACGGCGCGCTCGCGCGCATCCACCCGGTCGGGGACACCAACATCACCCAGGCGGTGCGCGAGGCGATCGACGGCCTGCGCGACGCCGATGCGCGCCTACGCCACATCGTGCTGTTCACCGACGGGTTCACCAGCAACACCCAAGGGTTCGCCGAGGTCGCCCAGGAGGCTGCGGACGCGGGGATCACGCTGTCAGTCGTCGGCACCGGCGAAGGCGCCTTCCCCGAGCTGCGGCAGATGGCGGCGACGGGCGGCGGCCGGTACTACCCAGGGCGGGACCTCGCGTCGATCCCTGACATCATCGCGCTGGAGGTGCGTTTCGCGGCGCGGCCGATCATCACCGAGGGAAGGTTCCTGCCGACGGTGACGGGCGTCGCTCCCGCCACCGAGGACCTGGACGTCTCCCCGCCCCTGCTCGGCTATCTGGCCACCACCGCCAAGCCGACCGCGCAGACGCTGCTGGTGATCGGCGACGAGCGCGATCCGTTGCTGGCCACCTGGCGGGCGGGTCTGGGCACGACGACGGCGTGGACCTCGGACGCCAGCCCTCGGTGGTCGGCGCAGTGGGTGACGTGGGATCGCTTCAGCCGCTTCTGGTCCGACGTGGTGAAGGACACGTTCCCCGTCGAGCCGGATCCCGGGTTCGCGCTGTCGGCCAGCGCGACCAGCGACGGCGTCCATGTGCGGCTGGAGACCGACGGGCTGGAGGGGGCCCCGGCCGACGTCGACGCGGTCGCGGTGATCACCAGCCCGGGCGGCGAGCGCGAGGAAGTGCAGCTCGACCGAACGTCGCTGACGAGTTTCGAGGCGACGGCGCCGGCCGGCGCCACCGACGCGGCCGAGGGCGTGTACGCGGTCTCCGCACGGCTGAGCCAGGGCGATGAGGACCTCTACCACGGCACGGTGACCGCGATCCGGGCGTACTCGCCGGAGTACGGGGCGATCGAGGCGGACCCAGAGCTGCTCGCTCGCGCCGTCGAGGCGGCGGGCGGGCGCCTGGACCCCGAGCCCGCCTCCATCTTCGATCCCGTCGGCCTGTCGCCGGGCGTGTCCGCGCGCGAGCTGTGGGCTTGGCTGGCGCTGCTCGCGCTGATCCTGCTGCCGATCGACATCGGGCTTCGCCGGCTCCAGCTGGAGCGAGCGGACTGGGCGCGCGCCAAGGCATGGGTGCGCGCTCGAGCTCGCGGGGGCGTGCGGGCAGGGCGTGCGGCTGCGCCTGCGCAGCGCAGCGCCGCCTCCGACGCGCTGTTCGCCGCCAAGGCACGGGCCCGGGGCGCACGCCCCCCCGACCAGCGGACCGCCCACGCCGACCAGCGCACCGGCCACGCCGACCAGCGCACCGGCCACGCTGAACAGCGCATCGGCCACGCTGAACAGCGGACCGGCGATGCCGGGCAGCGGGCCGGCGAAGCGCCGGAGCGGGATCGCCCGACGGGCGCTCCGCCCTCAAGCTCTCGGCCGCCGGCTGCCGCGCCTCCGGGGTCCGCCGCTGGGCCACCCCCCGCTCGGGGGCCCGAGACGTCCGCGCCGGGACTGGTTCCGCCGCCGCCCGGGCCGCCGCCGGCGCCGGCGGGCGAGACTGCCAGCTCTTCCGCCCCCGACGCGCCCGCAGACAGAGGAATGGCGGCGTTGCGGGCGGCGAAGGCGAGAGCCCGAGCGGAAGCTGAGCGCCGGGGTCGCGGCGATGAGCGCCCCCCAGGTGCTTAGTCCGACGGTTCCGGCGGTTATCCGCCGCGATCGTCAGGTCTTGCGGTGCCTGCTCGGTTGCGTTGACGGTTCCGGCGGTTATCCGCCGCGATCGTCGAGTCCCAGTCCAGACGGGCGGCATGGCTGGGGCCAGCCCTCGCGGCGGCGCGGCGCACGCCGATGCCGACTCGCTGAGCGGTTGTCGGCTGCCGGTCGTGGAAGGATGGGTGCCAGCACGTTGAGGGAGGAGGAGGCAGATGTCTGAGGCCGTCATCGTCGGCTGGGCTCGCACGCCCATCGGGAAGTTCGGGCGCAGCTTGGCGCCCCTGACCGCGATGCAGCTGGGCGGCGCGGCGATCGCGGGCGCGCTCGAGCGAACTGGGATCACCGGGGACCAAGTCGATTCGGTGATCATGGGCCATGTGCTCCAGGCCGGTCAGGGCCAGATCACCGCACGCCAGGCGGCGGTCAAGGGCGGCATCCCGATGACGGTGGACGCGCTGACGGTCAACAAGGTCTGCTTGTCCGGCATGGCTGCCGTGGCGCTGGCAGACCAGGCGATCAAGGTCGGGCACGCGGATGTGATCGTGGCGGGCGGGATGGAGTCGATGTCCAACGCTGCCTATGTCACGCCGACGCGCTCCCGGGACGCGGCCGAGCCAGGAGAGCTCATCGACTCGATGATCCACGACGGGCTGTGGTGCGCGTTCGACGACTGCCATATGGGCGCGAGCACCGACGCGGGCAACGCCAAGCACGGCATCACCCGGAGTGAGCAGGACGAATGGGCCGCGGAGTCGCACGAGCGGGCGCTGGCGGCTTGGAAGGAGGGCCGGTTCGCCGGCGAGGTCGTGCCGGTCGTCGTCCCGGCGCAGGGCGGCGAAGAGCGCCTTGTCGAGATGGACGAGGGCATGCGCCCTGGCACGACGCCCGCCACGCTGGCCGAGCTCACGGCGGCCTTCGCCGCCGACGGGACGATCACTGCGGGAAACGCGAGCCAGATCTCCGACGGCGCCGCGGCGCTGGTGCTGGCGAGCCGGGAGCGGGCGGACGCGCTCGGTCTGCGGCCCCTGGGTCGCATCATCGCCTACGGCAGCGTCGCGGGCCCGGACGCGCTGCTGCATCATCAGCCGGCTGGCGCCATCGAGCGGGCTGCTCAGCGCGCAGGGCTGGACCCCGCGGGGCTGGATCTGTACGAGATCAATGAGGCATTCGCCTCCGTCGCGATCCACTCCGCGCGGGCGCTGGGGGTGGAGCATGAGCGCGTCAACGTCAATGGGGGTGCGGTGGCGCTTGGCCATCCCATCGGCTGCACGGGCGCGCGAATCACGCTGACGCTGCTCGCCGAGCTCGCGCGCCGCGGGGGCGGGCGCGGTGCGGCGGCGCTGTGCGGCGGCGGAGGCCAGGGCGACGCGCTGATCCTGGAGACCGTGTAGTGCGGCTTCCTGCTCCGAAGGGTGTGCTGTTCGACGCCGGCGGCACGCTCGTTCAGGTCCACACGGGACGCTTGGGCGAGGCGCTGCGCAGCCGCGGCCATGAGCCAGGCGATCTCGATGACGCGTTCTGGCAGGCGCTGGTGCGGGTCGATAGCGAGTTCGGGATGGGAACGGAGCCGTTCGCTCAATGGTTCCCTCGATGGCTCGCTCGCATGGCCGTGGACTGTGGCGTGCCTGAAGAGTCCTTCGCCGACGTCTGGCGGGCGGCCGACGAGGCGCAGCATCTTTGGGATCACCCGCTTCCCGGCGCGGCCGAGTGCCTCCAGCGCCTGCGCTCGGCCGGTCTGCGCGTGGGAGTGGTGTCGAACTCCGACGGGCGCGTCGCCGAGGCGCTGGGCCGTGCGAGGCTGGCCGACCTGGTCGAGATCATCATCGACTCGGAGGTTGTCGGCGTCGCCAAGCCAGATCCGGCGATCTTCGCTTATGCGCTAGAGCCCTTGGGCCTGGCCGCGGAAGAGACCTGGTACTTGGGCGACACCGTCTCCTATGACGCGGCGGGCGCCGACGCCGCGGGTCTCACGTCCTGGGTGATCGACCATTGGGGGCTGCACACGCACGATCATCCGCGCCTGGTGCGGAGCCTGACCGAGTTCACCGACGCCGCGCTGGCGGCGCTGTCGCAAGGACGAGTGGATGACTGTTGAGCTGAAGGCCGGCGACGACCGCGCGATAGTCGACGAGCGGGCGGGAGGCCGCCTCGCATCGCTTATCGCGGGCAGCGCCGAGCGCCTCGTCCACAAGGAGGACGACCCGCTGGACGACCCGCCGTGGTGGTGGGGCTCGTTTCTCATGGCCCCGGTGCCCGGGAGACTCGCCGAAGGGAAGCTCCCGTGGCGAGGAAAGACCTACCAGATCACTCCCAACCTCGGCGAGCACCGGCTGCACGGGGTCGTCTTCGACCAGGCCTGGACGGTCGATGAGGCTGACGGCGCCAGCGTCTCGCTGTCATGCCGGCTGGACGACCGCTGGCCGCTGGGGGGCGTCATCCGCCAGCGGCTGCGGCTGGCGCCCGGCTCGCTGCAGCAGGTCGTCGAGATCGAAGCCGGGCGTCAGAGCATGCCTGCCGGCGTCGGCTGGCATCCGTGGTTTCGCCGGCCGGCCTCTGGCGATGTCCGAGTGCGGCTCAACGCCGACGCCGTGCTGGTAAACGGGCCGGGCCTTATCCCGAACGGCGAAGTCGCCCCGGTCGAGGGGGACACGGATCTGCGCGAGGGCCCGGCCCTGGGAGACCGTCGCCTCGACGATGTCTATCCTGAGGTGAAGGGGCCGGCGGTCATCACATGGCCCGACTTGGAGATGACGCTCAGCTTCGAGCCTCCCGCGACGGTGGGCGTGGTTTACACGCCCGCCCGCGGCTTCTGCGTGGAGCCGCAGACCCAGTGGCCCAACGCCCCGCAGCTTGCGGTGGAAGGGCTCGCCGGGACGGGTCTGACCGAGCTTGACCCCGGCGAGATCCTGCGGGTTCAGACCGTGTGGAGCTGGACTGCTGCGTAGCTCGCGCGCCAGATTCCGTCATCGCCTCACCTCGCCACGCCGGTCCTCGGCGCGGAGCGCCGCCACGGCGGCGCGATGACGGGCCCTGAGCGCAGCGACGGTCTAGCCTGCGCGGAATGGATTCGAAGCGCCTAGTCGAAGCAGTGCTGGCGGGTGATCGCCGTGCTCTGGCACGGCTGCTCACTCGGATCGAGGACGGATCCTCCCAGCAGGTCCGCGAGGCTGTGTCGGTACTGCATCGGCACGCCGGCAAGGCGCACTTCGTCGGGATCACCGGCGCGCCGGGGGTGGGCAAGTCCACGCTGACCAGCGAGCTCATCGCCGAATGGCGCAGGCGCGGGAGCACGGTGGGCGTGCTGGCCGTCGACCCGTCCTCCCCCTTCTCCGGCGGGGCTCTGCTCGGGGACAGGGTGCGAATGCAGGATCATGCACTGGACGCGGGCGTCTTCGTCCGCTCGATGGCCAGCCGCGGCCACCTCGGCGGCTTGTCATGGGCCGCGCCGCAGGCCCTCGGCGTGCTGGACGCCGCTGGATTCGACGTGGTGGCGATCGAGACGGTGGGCGTCGGTCAGGCTGAGGTCGACATCGCTTCAATCGCCGACACCACCGTGGTCGTCGTCGCGCCCGGGATGGGGGATGCCATCCAGGCCGCAAAGGCGGGGATCTTGGAGATCGCGGACGTCTTCTGCGTCAACAAGGCGGACCGGCCCGACGCCGACCGCACCGTGCAGCAGCTCAGGCAGATGCAGCATCTCGGCGCGAACCCGAGCCCTGCCCAGATCGTGCGCACTGTGGCATCCGCGGCGGAGGGCATCGCCGAGCTCGCTGACGCGATCGCCGCGCACCGCCAGGGACTGGTCGACAGCGGCGAGATCGACAGCCGCCGGCTGGCCAGAGCTCGCGCGCAGGTGATGCAGATCGCCCTCGGCGCGATCAAAGGGCAATTCGCTCGGCTGGGCGACGGCGAACTGGCCGACCGCATCGCCCACGCGGTGGTCGCCGGCGAACTCGACCCATATAGCGGGGCAGATCGTCTCGTGGCGAAAATCACCGGATAACCGAAGTCATGCCCGATCGGACAATCCATCACCTGTGGAGACGGCGCTACCCTTCGCCAGAGCCATGCTGTGAGCCGGGAATCCGGTCCCGGCCGGCGGGTCACGCGAGCAACTTGCTGCAACGATTGGCCGCCGCCGAGCGTCAAGTGATGCGAGGAAGCGTCCGAATCCCGAGAAGACACCGAGCGCCTCGGCGCACAGTGCCTGGAGCCTGATGTCCCGCCGCCTGCTGTTGCTCGTTCTGGTTCCCGCCATCGTGGCCGCGACGGCGGGCTTCGCTGTCGCCAAGTATCGACCCCGCTCGGCACCGGCGGCCGTCGCGACGCCTACCCCCGCGCCGACGCTGACGGCAACCCCGGCGGCCATGCCGACCCCGACGCCGACCCCCACACCGACGCCGACGCCGACCCCCACACCGACGCCGACGCCCACCCCCACACCGACAGAGACCGGCCCGTCCTATGACATCGCGGGCGTGCAGCAGCGGCTGGCGGATCTGAAGTACTACGTCGGCGCGATCGACGGGGAAGAGGGCTCGGGGACCCGCAGCGCGGTGATGGCGTTCCAGAAGGTCAACGGCCTCGCCGCGGACGCCGTCGTGGGACCCAAAACGCTCGCGGCGCTGGAGAACCCGGTCACACCGTCGCTGAAAGGCGGGCCGGCGACCCGCATCGAAGTGGACCTCAGCAAGCAGGTTCTGTACTTCGTGAGCGGGGATTCGCTCAGCCGCATCATGCCGATCAGCTCAGGGAGCGGGCAGACCTACAAGACCAAGAGCGGCGGCACGGCGCGCAGCCTGACGCCCGTTGGCAGCTTCAAGATCAACCGCCACATCCGCGGAGTCCGAGAGGCGGATCTGGGCACCCTGTTCGACCCGATGTACTTCTATCGCGGCTGGGCCATTCACGGGTCGAACTCGGTGCCCGCGTATCCAGCGAGCCACGGCTGCGTCCGCGTCACCCGCGGCGACGCCTTGTGGCTGTTCGACCGCGCGCCGCTCGGCACGACCGTCGTCATCTACGGCGGCACGCATGTGTTCACGGCCGGCAGCACCGCGCCGGGCACCGATAACCCCGCGGGCGACACTCCGGTGGCGGAGCCGACGCCGACGCCGTCTGAGAGCGCCTCGCCCAGCCCGACCACGAAGCCGACCGCCAGCCCGACGCCGAAGCCGAGCGAGACGGCGTCGCCTACGCCGAGTCCCACCGAATCACCGTCGCCTGCCCCGCAGCGAACACCGAAGCCGAAGGGCACGGAGGCCGAGACCGGCTGAGGCGAGTGCGGCGTCCGGTCCGCCTCCACCGGCCGATCACGGCAGCCGCCGCCCTCACTCGACGTTCGCCGCGTCTGGCCAGCGGGCACACTCCGGCTGGCCAGCATCCATCTGCGCGCTGGGAGGCCACGTGACGCCGGACGATCTTCGACGGCTCGCCGACGAGTGGGAGCGGCGGTACGCGGCTTCGCCTGAGCGCGAGGCTGACTTCACGACCATCTCCGATGTGGACATCCCTGCGCTGGTGGGGCCGCACAACTACTCGCCGGATTTCGACCGCATCGGATTTCCCGGCATGTACCCGTTCACGCGCGGCGTGTACCCGTCGATGTACCGCGGGCGGCCTTGGACCATCCGCCAGTTTGCGGGGTTCGGCAGCGTCGAGGACACCAACCGGCGCTACCATGACCTCCTGGAAGCGGGGCAGCACGGTCTGAGCGTCGCGTTCGACATGCCGACGCTGATGGGCCGGGACTCCGACGAGCCGGCCAGCCTCGGCGAGGTGGGCCATTGCGGCGTC
>DATKBU010000121.1:0-11549 GCA_035513815.1 Egibacteraceae bacterium | reverse complement strand
CCGGAGTCGACGCCGCCTTGAGGGTCGGCGGAGACCTGGAGCACTGCATGCATCCCGGCGCTCTCGTGGCCGGCCTCGGCGCACAAGATCTCGTATGCGCCGGGCTCGAGCGCCTCCACCGCCAGCACCGCGCTCTCGCCTGCCTGCAGGAGCGGAGTGGCGCCGACTCCAGTGATGACGAAGTCGTGGGGGATTGTTCCCTCATTCGTGACCCGCACCTCGAACGGCGCCCCCGCGGCCACGGTCAGCTCAGCCGGCTCGACCGCGAACTCGGTGAGGGTCACGTCGAGAGCTGGCGCGGCGGGGGCGGCAGAGGCCGGCGCGGCTGGGGTGGGCTCGAAGTCCGACGCAACCGCGATGGCCAGCATCACGGCGGGAACCGCCGCGACGGAGGCCCACATCCGCGCGAATCCAGTGGCTGGCGTCATTGATGCAGCTCCCTCGTAAGGCCCTGCGCCGAGGCGGCGCGCGGCGGGTGTTCCAGTTCGCGCCAGCGTGCCCTGCGGCGGGATCGTCGTCGAAGGGCGCACGGCCTGATGCGGATGGGACGTTCGGACCGATCTGCGGGGTCCTTCGGCACTGCTCGCGCGGCCGCTGCCAGGCCATCGTGAAGACAGCACCGCCGCCGGCAGCCCACGGTGACGAAGGGAGGCGATGATGAGCACAGCGATGAAGGTCAGAGACTGGATGACGCCCGATCCGGTCACGGTGACGCTGCGGACATCGGTGCTCAGCGCGCGTCGGTTGGTCCACCTGTACGGGATCAGACATCTGCCTGTCGTGGCCGAGGGAGCCAGAGTGGTCGGCATGGTCAGTGACCGGGAACTGCTGACGAACGACCCGCTGATCGCGCAGGCGCTGTCCACGCTGCAGTCCGACCTGCTGTCGGGCCGCTATCGGCAGGTCGAGGCGGTCATGGCATCGCCGGTGCCTACCGCCAATGCCGACGAGCCCATCGCGGCCGCCGCGGATCTCATGCTGCAGGAGAGGATCGCTGCGCTGCCTGTGCTTGATCGGGGGCGCCTGGTCGGGATCCTGACTACCACCGACTGCCTCCGGGCACTGCTGGCCAGCGCGCGAGAAGCCGAGCAGGATCGCGTGTTCGCGCACCTCGCCGGCGCCTGAGGCGCGGGCAGACGCCGTTTCAGAAAGGCCGCAATGCCCCGTCACGTCTACTACTACACGCAGGTCGACCAGCCGTACTCAGCGCTCGCGCCCCTGCTCTCAGGTCCGCCGCAGCAGTGGCTTCCGCAGCCAGTGGAGGCCTCGGACGACAGCTGGCTCGTTGCGCTGCATGCTGACGGCGCGCTGCCTCGTCCGCTGTCGACGCACACCGGTCTGGTCACCGTCGCGGAGGCCAGCATGGACGAGGCAAGCCTTCTGCGCTCGGTCTCGTGGCGCTCCGCGGCAAGCGATCGGATCGTCCCGGTCCTTAAGGCGGATCTGGAGCTGGCGCCGTTGGCCGACGGCTGTCAGCTGTCGCTGATGGGCACGTACCGCCCGCCGCTGTCGGTGGTCGGCGGGGCCGGTGATCGCCTGCACGGTCACCGGGTCGCGGAGGCCTGCGTCCGTCGTTTCGTGCTTGATGTGGCTGAGCGGCTGGCGATCGCTACGCTGCAGGCGTGACGACCGCGCAGGACCGCCTGGAAGCGCTCGCAGAGGCCGCCGCCGCTCTCGCCGGCGAGCTGACCCTGGAGGCGGTGCTGCAGACCATCGTGGATGTCGCCATGCGTGTGACCGGCGCCCGCTACGGAGCGCTCGGGATCATCGGCGAGGACGAGACGATTGCGCGGTTCATCCACCACGGGCTCGACGAGGAGACGGCCAAGGCGATCGGCCAGCTTCCGAGAGGAAAAGGGCTGCTGGGGCTGCTGATCCGCGATCCGAGGATCGTGCGCACGGATCAGATCAGCAGCCATCCCGCCTCCTACGGCTTCCCGGAGCATCATCCGCCGATGGACAGCTTCATCGGCGCGCCGGTGCGCTCCGGCGGTCGGGTGTTCGGCAACCTGTATCTGACCGAGAAGCCCGGAGGGTTCGACGAACATGACGAGCGCCTCGTCGCCGTTCTCGCGGCTCAGGCGGGCGCCGCGATTGAGAACGCTGAGCTCGCTGAGCGCCTGCAGTCCCTGGCGGTGGCCGACGAGCGCGATCGAATATCGCGCGACCTTCACGATGGCGTCATTCAGTCGCTGTTCTCCATCGGCATGGGGCTGGAGTCAGCCCGGGCGCTGATCCGGCGCGATCCGGATCGGGCGGACCAGCGCATCGACTCCGCAGTCGACGCCATCGACGGCGCGATTCGGGAGCTGCGCAACTACATCTTCCAGCTGCGCCCGCATCAGGCTGCCGCGATGGGGCTGACGCGCGGCCTGGCAGAACTCGCCCGCGAGCATGAGGTCAACGCACTGGTTCGCCCTGAGCTGGCGATCCAAGCCCATGTCGATCGGCTTCTGCCCCCGGCCGCTCTTCCCGATGTGCTCCAGATCGTTCGCGAGGCGCTTTCGAACGCCGCGAAGCACGCGGGGGCATCGCAGGTCATCATCGCGGCCCGCGCCGACGCGTCCTCGGTGGTGCTGACTGTCAGCGACAACGGCGTCGGGTTCGCGACCTCGCAGCCGCACATCGGCCGAGGCCTGGACAACATCCGTGAGCGCGCGGAGGCGCTGGCCGGGAAGCTCGACGTCACAAGCACGCAAGGGGAAGGCACGACCGTGAGCATCCAGATCCCGCTGGGCCCGGACGACGCGAGGGGAGATGCCGGATGGTCCGAGTGATGCTCGTCGACGATCATGAGGTGGTCCGCAAGGGAATCCGCTCGATGGTGGAGGCCCACGACGACCTCGAGGTCGTCGCCGAGGCCGGCACCGCTGACGAAGCGGTCCTTCGCGCCCGGTCCTACAAACCGGATGTGGTGGTCATGGACGTGCGCCTGCCTGATCGCTCCGGCGTGCTGGCGTGCCGCGACATCCGCGCCGAGCACCCGGAGATCGCGGTGCTGATGCTCACGTCGTTCTCTGACGACCAGGCCCTGTTCGACTCGATCATGGCCGGCGCGGCCGGGTACGTCCTGAAGCAGGTCCGGGGCAGCGATCTCGTCGACGGCATCCGGCGCGTCGCTGCGGGGGGGTCGCTGCTCGACCCCGCGGTCACTGCGCGCGTCCTTGATCGAGTGAGAAACCCGCAGGGTGACGAGGATCCGCGCCTCGCGCGCCTCACGCCGACAGAGACGCGGATCTTGGAGATGATCGCCGAAGGCCTGACGAACCGGGAGATCGGCGAGCGCATCCACCTGGCGGAGAAGACGGTCAAGAACTACGTCTCGACCATCCTCACCAAGCTGCAGGTGTCGCGCCGGGCGGAGGCTGCGGCCTATCTGGCCGGCCACCGCCGCGAGGATCGCGACGCCTGATCTGATTCGCCGCCGAGGGGATCGCGACCCACTGACGTGGCCCAGTGACCGCACCGCAAGCCCTTTCGCGCAGGTGTGAGAGCGGTGATGAAAGGGCATCGTCTTCTCGCCGTTGAGAGCAACGGTGCGTAACTCTGCACTTTCTGGATGCAAGTTAATGGAACTTGGCAATCTGGGCGTACCCGCGTCTGTCGAACTCGAATTTCGGGCCGTCGCAGACTCTCTTCCGACGAGGGTCCGACTCCGCGGACTTGGGGGTCAGCGGACGGATCGCAACCAGGTGTGCCACGCGGCTGCCGGCGCCGGACGCGATGGCGCCGCCCCGGGGGCGAGCCAGTGAGCGACGGCGGGCAGATGCTGGGCGCCGACGGCGATCGCTCCGATGTGGTGGTTCGCCTGTCCCGCCTGCAGGCGATCACCTCGGCGCTGTCGGGGGCTCGCACGCCCTCTGAGGTGGTTCAAGTCGTGCTGGGCGAGGGGATGGCCGCGGTCGGCGCGAGCGCCGCGGCCGCTGCGGTGCTGGATGCGTCCGGGGACCATCTTCACGTCGTCGGGGCCATCGGCTACCGGTCCGACATCCTCGATCCGCTTCGGAGATTCTCGATCGACGCGCCGCTGCCGCTCGCGGAGGCCGTCCGACGCCGCGAGCCGCGCTGGTACCGCAGCGAGGACGAGCTGCGCGGGGCCTATCCCAAGTTGGCGGCAATGGTCCAGTCGGGTCACCGCGCATGGGCGGCGATCCCGCTGATGGTCGAGGATCGCCTGGTGGGCGCCATCAGCCTGAGCTTCGCTGAGCCGAAGCCGTTCGATGATGGTGATCGGGCCTTCCTCAGCGCCATCGCCGCGCAGTGCGCCCAGGCCCTCGAGCGGGCGCGCCTGTACGACGCCGAGGCGTCTGCGCGCGCTGCGGCTGAGGAAGCGGGCGAGCGGCTGGGGTTTCTGGCCGAGGCGTCGGCGGTTCTCAACTCCTCACTTGACGTCAACGCGACACTGAGCCGTCTCGCCGAGCTTGCGGTGCCCCGGCTGGCCGACTGGTGCGCCGTGCACCTTGTTGATGCTCAGGGCGATCCGCGCCCCCTGATCGCGACGCACGCTGATCCTGAGCGGGCGGCGCTCGTGCGAGATCTGCTGCAGCGCTTCCCTGTTCGCCTCGATGCGCCCGACGGATTGGGTCAAGTCCTGTCGACCGGACGGTCCGCCTTCTACCCCGAGATCACGGATGAGCTGCTCGACCAGGCCGCCGCCGCCGACCCCGAGCGCCTCGAGATGGCCCGTCGGATCGGGTTCGGCTCGGCGATGATCGTGCCGCTCGCCGCACGCGGACGGATCCTCGGCGCGATCTCGCTCATCAACGAGAGGGAACGGCGGGCGGCCCCGGCCGATCTGACGCTTGCCGAGGAGCTGGCCGCGCGCGCGGCCGCGGCGTTGGATAACGCGCGCCTGTTCGAGGAGCGCAGCCGCGTCGCGCGCAGCCTCCAGGCCAGCCTGCTGCCCCCGATCCTGCCGGACCTGCCGGGCCTCGAGCTCGGCGCGCGATACGTCGCCGCCGGCGCGGGAACGGAAGTCGGGGGAGACTTCTACGACGTGTTCGCCGTCAGTCGCGATCGCTGGCTGCTGGTCGTCGGCGATGTCTGCGGACGCGGCGCGGACGCCGCCGGCGTCACTGGACTGGCCAGACATGTGGTGCGGGCCGCTGCGATCGACCGCAGTCAGCCGAGCGAGATTCTGCGCCACCTCAACGATGTGCTGCTGCGCTCACAGGAGGAGCTGTCGGCGGGTGCCCTGACGACGCGGTTCTGCACCGCGTGCGTGGTCGCCGTCACGCCGGGGGCGACCGGAGGGGCGCATCTGACCATCTGCTCGGCGGGCCATCCGCTGCCCCTCATTCGCCGAGCCGACGCCACCATCGAGGAGGTCGGGAAGCCTGGCTCGCTGATCGGCGTGCTCGACGACCCCGATCTGGTCGATGTCGAGGCCGAGCTCGCCCCAGGTGACGCCTTTGTGTGCTTCACCGACGGCGTGACCGAGCGCCGCCAGGCCGGCGAGTACTTCGAGGACCGCCTCACGTCGCTCCTCGCGGAGGGGGGCGCCCGCGGCGCCGAGGCGATCGCAGAGCAGATCCAGCGCGCGGCGCAGGCGTTCGGGCCGACGGAGCCCGGCGACGATATGGCGGTCCTGGTTCTCGGTGTGCCTGCAGGGGATGAGCCCGCGCTGCAAAGCGCCCACCTCAGCTTGGTCTCCGATGTCGGGAGCCCAGCGGCGGCCCGCAGGTTTGTCCAGGAGACGCTGACGGACTGGGGCGCGCCGCCCGAGCTCATCGAGGAGGGGATGCTGGTCATCTCCGAGCTCGTGACGAACTCGGTCCTGCATGCCCACACTGACATCGGCATCGAGCTCGAGTCCCGCGGCGAGGTGGTGCGCGTCGCGGTCACCGATCACGCGCGTTCGCTGCCCGCCCTGCGCGCCTACAGCTATGAGGCGCTGACTGGTCGAGGGCTCGAGGTGGTCACGGCGATGGCGTGGCGCTGGGCGGTGGAGTCGCTGCCCACCGGCAAGCAGGTGTGGGCGGACCTTCGCCTGGACGGTGCTCGTCCGGGTCGCCCGCGGGCGGACACGTCGTCGGCGGCGACCGCGCGGGCCCGTCCCGCCGCGGGTCCGGCGCTTGAGCGCGACGACCGTCAGACCATCGTGTACCTCCAGGTGCCGGTGGCCGGCTACCTGGAGCTCATGGAGCGCAACGACTCGGTGCTGAGGGAGATCGAGCTGCTCGGGATCCGGGCCCGCGAGGGGGAGCCGTCGAGCGTCCCCGAGCATCTGCTGGTCGCCGTGATGCGCGCCGTGGGCGGGTTCCGCAGCCAGCGCGATGGCTTCCGGGAGGCGGTGCAGGAGGCGGCCGCCCGGGGAGAGACGCAAATCGATCTTGAGGGCGCGCATGCGCCGGACGCGGGCGAGGGTGTGCTCGGGTACGTGCGCATGCTGGAGGAGGCGGACGAATACTGCCGAGAGCAGGGCCTGTGCGGCTCCGCGCCCAAACGCGTCACGATCCTTCGCCGCTGGTTCGCGGAGGAGACCGTCGCGCAGCTCGAGGGACGCGCGCCTCACCCGCCGCCCGAGCTCGACTGATCAGTTCGCCTCTGCGACGGCGAATGGGACACCCAAGGCGGCCAGGTCGCTCCAGAACGCAGGGTAGGTCTTGGCGACGCAGTCGGGTTGCTCGATGACGATCCCGGGCACGGCGGCGGCGATGGCGGCAAACGCCATCGCGAGGCGATGGTCGTCGTGCGTCGCCAGCCGCGCGGGCCGCAGGCGGCCCCCGCCAGCGATGACCAGGCCGTCGGGCAGCTCGTCGACCTGCACGCCGAGCTTGCCGAGTTCGGTCGCCAGCGCGGCGAGCCGGTCGGTCTCGTGCCCTCGGGCGACGGCGACCCCACGCAGCACCGAAGTGCCGTCAGCGAGCGCCGCCAGCGCCGCCAGCGTGGTCACCTGGTCGGGAGTGTCGCCGAGGTCGGCCTCGATCGGCTTGAGCACGGAAGGGCCCGTGACGGTGATCGCCTCGCCGTCGCGGAGCACGGCGGCGCCCATTCGCTGGAGCAGTTCGGGCACCCGCGCATCGGGCTGTAGGGTGTCCGGCGCCGCGTTGGTCACGGTGACGCTGCCTCCGGTCGCGGCGGCGAGCGCGAGCAGATGCGCGGCCGCGCTCGCGTCATACTCGACCTCGATGTTCCCAGCCCGGTAGCCCTGTCCCGCGCCGATGACCCACGTGGAGGCCCCGGTCTGCTCCACCGCGGCGCCCCAGCGCTGCATGACGTCGGCAGTGAGCTCGATGTAGGCGATTGCCCCCGGGTCGATGACCGTCAGCGTCACGTCGGACCTGGCGTACGGGCTGACCATCATCACCGCGCTCGCGAACTGGCTGCTCTTGCCCGCCTGCACCGTGGCCGCGCCTCCGGTCAAGCCTCCCCCGGCCGCGGTGACGGGCGGGAAGCCGTCAGGAGCGGTCAGCTGAGCGCCGAGCTGGGACAGCGCGTCCACCAACGGCCCGATTGGACGGCGAAGCAGCGGCGGCAGACCGGTGACGGTGGCCCCGTCGTTCGCGAGCGTCGCCAGCGCCGCCGCGAAGCGCATTGTCGTCCCGGAGAGCCGGGCGTCGATCGGCTGCGAGGGTGTGCGAAGGCGGCCCGCGGTGCCGGTCACTCGCCAGCCGTCGTCAGGCTCGTCTCGGACGGGGGCGCCGAAGGCCGACACGGCCGCGCGCATCGCGTCGGAGTCGTCGCTGCGCAGCGGGCGCCGCAGCACGCTGTCGCCGTCGGCGAGGGCGGCCAGGACGAGCACGCGATTGGTCACACTCTTGCTCGCCGGCGCGGCCAGGCGACCGTGAATCGGCCCGCTCGGCGTGATCTCGAGCGGGGCGTTCGGCAGGTTCGTCGTCATGGCGGCTTGATTCTGCCAGGGAACGACTCGCCTCCCGCGCCGGCGTGCTCGCGCGGGCAGCGGCTGGGCTGTCAGCGTCGGATTGGAGAGTCTCCGATGCGCTGTTCGATCCCCGTGAGCCGTCGGTAACCGACGACTCGCCCGATCGCGACGGCAACCGTCTCTCGACCCAGCTGTCGGACCTCAGCCAGGCCGCTGATCGGGCTGGTCGGTGTGGGCGACACATGTGCCTGCAACCCGAGCTCGCCGGCGATCGCGCTGATCCGGTAGGAGTGGAACGCATCAGAGACGAGGATCACCTCGGTGGTGCCCTCCGCGCGAAGGAACCGCGCGGTGGCGGCGAGCGACTCCCACGAGGTGCCCCCGGTGTTCTCGACCTTGAGCGCCTGATCGGGGATGCCCTCGCCGCGCAGGTAGCGGTAGGAGGCGATGCCTTCGCTGAAGCGGTCGCCGGGGCGGCTGCCGCCCGTCACCCACACAACCGGCGCCAGCCCTTGGTCGTACAGGTCCGCAGCGTGGTCCAGACGCGCCCGCAGAACCGGTGACGGAACGCCGTCGTACTGGGCCGCGCCGAGCACGACGATCACCGGCGCCGGCGCTGCGTCGTCGACCCGCGCCGCTCGCCAGACCTGAAGGAACGTCAGGGCGAGATAGACCAGGAGGACGGCCATCGTCCCCAGCACCAGTCGTGCGGCGGTTCGTCTCACAGCGCTCTCTGCCTCTGCGTGCCTCCACCATGGACGCTCGCGCAACCGCCACCAATGCGCGCAAAGGGCGGATCTGCCGGGGCGTCCCGCCGAGAGTAGCGTGGGGCCGTCGTTCGCCCGGACCTCGGAGCTCCCGCCCATGCCGCCGATCACGCCTGCGTCCGTTCGCCTGCCGCTGCCCGCGCCGCAGGCCGTCACTGAGACCAGCGCGCTGCTGTGGACTCCTGACGAGGATCTCGGCCGTGAAGGCGTCGTGCTCGCGCCGGGGGCCGGGACCACGATCGCCCACGCCACGCTTTCGGGCATCGCCGAAGGGCTGTCGGCACGCGGGTTCCCCGTTCTCGCGTTCAACTTCGGCTACGCCGAGGCGGGGCGACGGGCGCCAGATCCCATGCCTCGGCTGCTGACGGCGTTCGCCCATGCCGCCGGCGCGGCGCGAGACCTGATGGGCGGGCGGCCGGTGGTGCTCGGCGGGCGCTCCATGGGCGGGCGCGTCGCAAGCCTGCTCGTGGCGGGCGGGGAGCCGGCTTCCGGCCTGCTGCTGCTCAACTATCCGCTGCACCGGCCCGGCAAAGGCGGCGAGCGCGCTGCGGCCGACCTGCGTTCTGATCATTGGCCGCAGATTCGCGTTCCGGTCCTGTTCTGCGTGGGGGATCGCGATCCGATGTGCGATCTGGACCTGCTCGAGCGCGAGCGCCGGGCGCGGCTGAACGCCGCGCCGAGCGAGGTGCACGTCGCCGTTGGGGCCGACCACTCGCTCCGTGTGCGCCGCCGAGACCCCCGCTCATCTGACGAGGTGCTCTCCGAGGTCGTGGACGTCGCAGCGGGATGGCTGGAACGGCTGCCGGTGAGCGCCGGCGGAGCTGATCGCCCATGAGCCGGGGAAGGCGGGCGAGGCAGTTGACGCGCACCGGCGGAGCGGATCGCTCATGAGCCGAGGAAGCCTGGTGAGGCTGGCCACGCTCGGAAGCATCTGGGGCTCCAGCTTCCTGCTGATCAAACTGGCGATCGAGGGGGTCTCCCCGCTGCAGCTGGTCCTCGGACGGCTGCTCGCGGGTTCGCTGGTGCTGCTCGCCATCCTGGCCGTTCGCGGGCTGGCGCTGCCCCGCGATCCCAAGCTGTGGGCGCACCTCGCCCTGATGGGCGTTGTGGCCAACATCGTGCCGTTCTTCCTGTTCGGCTGGGGGGAGCAGCGGATCAGCTCCGGACTGGCCGGAGTTCTCAATGGCGCGACACCGCTGTTCACATTGGCGCTGGCCGTCGCCGCGCTGCCCGAAGAGCGGCTGTCGGCCACTCGACTGGTCGGGCTGGTGACGGGATTCGTCGGCGTCGTTCTCGTCGTCGGCCCTTGGGATCAGAACCCGCTGACGAGCTCGGTGTCCGGCCAGCTCGCCTGTCTGCTGGCGGCGGCGTGCTACGGCGTGGCGCTGGTGTACATGCGGCGCTTCGTCACCAACCGCGGCGTGCCGACGATCGTGCTGGCGACGAGCCAGTTGACGATCGCGACGGTCATGCTGGCGGCCTCGGCCCCGCTTCTGATGCGCGAGCCGATGACGCTGACGTTCTCCGTCGTGGCCAGCGTTGTAGCGCTCGGCGCGTTGGGCACGGGCATCGCCTACGTGCTGTTCTACCGGCTGATCACCGACGCCGGTCCCACCAACGCCTCGATGGTCACGTACCTCATTCCGATCGTCGCCGTGGTCCTCGGCGCGGTGCTGCTGGGTGAGCCGGTCACCTGGAACCTGTTTGTCGGCGCCGGCGTGGTGATCCTCGGGGTCGCCCTGGCGGAGGGGCGGCTCACGCGGCGTCAACGAGACGATCAGTGTGCCGCAAATGTGGAGGAGCCACCAGCCGTTGCGGCGGGGGCGGAAGCGAAGGGCTGACCGGCCGTTCGCCGCCCTACGCGTTCCGCCCGCAGGCGCGACCCGCAAAGGCGAAAGCCCGCAGCCCGCTTTGCCGCCGGCAGCGAGTGCGGCGGGAGTGCGGGTGCGGGCTGGCTGGGCGCACGGCCTGGCGCGCGGGGGCGCCTCGCCCTGTAGGGCGTGTCGGCGTGCCGGGCGGGTCGGGCACCTCCCGCCCGTAGGCGTGTCGGCGTGCTCCGGCCGCAGGGCCTGAGGCTCGGGTGCTGACGCTTGGACTCGGGTGCTGACCCTCAGAAGGGGAGGCTGGGGTCCCGCGGGTAGGCCATGGGCGGGTCGTGGCCGTTCGACGCATCGTCGCCAGGGCCCCGGCCGGGGCTAGGTCTGGCAGGGTCGGGCGGCCGCCCTCGCACCTCCGCCGCGGGCTCGCCGAGACCTACCGCGTCGGCTGGGTCCTCGGGTTGGGCGAGGCGAGTCCCCTTGGGCATGGATGTCCAGGCGCGCTCGCCTCGGCGGGCGGTGATCTGGCCGCTGTCCGGATGCAGGATGAGCGTCCAGCCGCGTTCGTGGACCAGGGTGTGGAATCGTCGCGACAGCGCCGCGAGGTTGTCAGGGCTGTGGTCGCCGCCGCGGGAGCGTTCCTTGAGATGGTGGATATCGGTGTGCGCGAGCGGGTCAGGCGATCCCGGGAATCGGCAGCCGCGGTCTCTCGCGGCGATCGCGGTGCGGGTTGCCTGGGGGATGTCGCGCATTCGCGTCTTGCGCGACGCCGCGAGCGGGCGCGCGCCGTCGAACAGCACCGCTTTCAGGTCGGCGTCGTTGACCAGCCGCTCGAGCGCGGCGGCGGAGATCCGCGGCAGGTCCCCGCGGACCGCCAGCGCCACAGTCCCGTCGGAGTTCAGCTGCACCTGCGCGAGGTCGACGTTGACCACGAACAGCGGGCGAGCGGGCCGGCCGGTCCCGCCGCCGAGCCACGCGGCGCAGATGTCCGCGAGCGCCGCTGCGTACTGGCGCGACCGCGACGGCGGCGACCAACCGCTGTCGCCGCCGCGCTGAGCGCCGTCTTCGCGCGCAGCGCCAGGCTCCTGCTGCGCGGCCAACCCACCGACGCCGGGGCCTCCATGTTCGCGAGGAGAAGCG
>DATKBU010000120.1:0-10311 GCA_035513815.1 Egibacteraceae bacterium | reverse complement strand
TCCGAGAACGGCGCCGCCGTGCGCGAACGGCCGGCGGATTCGGCCCATCGCCGGCACCAGCAGCGCAAGCGCGCCGCCGACGCCCAGCTCCCACAGCCTCGTGTGGGTGACGTAGTACGCCTCTGGCCCTCTCACGGCGGTCAGCGTCAGCGATGCCCACAGCGAGGCCGCGATCAGCGCGCCGAGCACGACGCTGAGCGTGGGGATGAAGAGCTCGCGCCGCCGGCGGCCGACGAACCACCCGACGCCGAAGATCAGCAGCGGCCATAGGAAGTAGAACTGCTCTTCCACCGAAAGCGACCAGTAATGCAGCAGGAGCGCGTCAGTCACCTCCGCATCCGAGTAGGCCGTGGCCTGGCGAGAGAAGCGCCAGTTGGCGATGTACAGCGCCGCCGCCCGTGCGTCATGCACGAGACTCATCCGGCTGAGCGGCGGGAGCAGCCACAGGCCTGCGAGCACGGTCGAGACGAGCACGAGGCCCGACATGGGCAGAAGCCGGCGGATGCGCCGCGCATAGAAATCAGTCAGCGAGATCCGCCCTGTGCGCTGATGCTCTTTGACGAGCAGTCCGGTGATGAGATAGCCGGACAGCACGAAGAAGACGTCCACGCCCACGTAGCCGCCCGCGAAGAGCCCTAGTCCGGAATGGAACCCGATGACGAGCAGCAACGACACGGCTCTGAGGCCGTCGATGTCGCGACGGTATCCGCGCTCGTCAGCGCCGGGGAGACCGATGGCGGTCAATGACCCGGCCGCTACAGCGGCACGTTGCCGTGCTTGCGGGGCGGGCGCGTCTGGCGCTTTGTGCGCGTGAACGCCAGCGCCCTGATCAGCGCCGGGCGGGTCTGCGAGGGCTCGATGACGTCGTCGAGGTAGCCGCGCTCGGCCGCCTTCCAGGGGTTGGCCAGCTCTCGGTCGTAGTGCTCGATCAGCTCGGCGCGTCGCGCGGTGACTTCTTCGCCGGCCTCTTCGGCGGCGGCGAGCTCTCGCCGGTACAGCACGTTGACGGCGCCCTGTGAGCCCATCACCGCGATCTCGGCGGTCGGCCAGGCCAGATTGACGTCGGCGCCGACGTGCTTCGAGCCCATGACGTCATACGCCCCGCCGTACGCTTTACGCGTGATCACCGTGAGCTTCGGCACGGTCGCCTCGCAGTAGGCGTACAGCAGCTTCGCGCCGTGCCGGATGATCCCGTCCCATTCCTGGCCCGCGCCTGGGAGGAAGCCGGGGACGTCCACAAAGGTCACCAGGGGCACGTTGAACGCGTCGCAGGTCCGCACGAACCTGGCGGCCTTCACCGAGCTCGCGACGTCGAGGGTGCCGGCGAGATGGGTGGGCTGGTTCGCGACCACGCCGACGGGATGACCGTCCAAGCGCGAGAAGCCGACCACGATGTTCTCGGCGAAGTACGGCTGGACCTCCATGAACTCGCCGTCGTCGACGACTCGAGCGATCAGATCGCGCACGTCATAGGGGACGTTGCTCGAGTCGGGCATGAAGGCGTCGAGGTCGAGATCGACACGGCTCGGGTCGTCGTCCGCCCTGACGTGCGGCGGGTCCTCGAGGTTGTTGGACGGAAGAAACGACAGGAGATGGCGGATCTCGTTGATGCACGCCTCCTCGTCATCGCATGCGAAATGGGCGACGCCGGAGCGCGAGCTGTGGCTCATCGCGCCGCCGAGATCCTCGAAGGACACGTCCTCGCCGGTCACGGCCTTGATGACCTCAGGCCCGGTGATGAACATGTGGGAGGTGTCTTTGACCATGAACACGAAGTCGGTCATCGCCGGCGAGTACACGGCGCCGCCTGCGCATGGCCCCATCACTGCCGAGATCTGCGGGATGACTCCGGAAGCCTTGACGTTGCGGTAGAAGATGTCGCCGTAGCCGCCGAGGGCGACCACCCCTTCCTGAATCCGCGCCCCGCCCGAGTCGTTGATCCCGATCATCGGCACGCCCATGCGGATCGCCAGGTCCATGATCTTGACGATCTTCTCCGCGAAGACCTCGCCCAGGGAGCCGCCGAACACAGTGAAGTCCTGGCTGAACACGCACACGCGCCGGCCGTCGACCGTCCCGTGCCCCGTGACGACGCCGTCGCCGGGGACGCGCTTGTCCTCGAGGCCGAAGCCCGTCGCGCGGTGCACGGCGAGCCGGTCGGTCTCCACGAACGAATCGGGGTCGAGCAGGAGATCGAGGCGCTCGCGGGCGGTCAGCTTGCCCTTGGCGTGCTGCTTGGAGACGGCGCGCTCCGGGCCCGCGTGCTCGGCTTCATCTACGCGACGGCGCAGCTCCTCGAGCTTGTCCTTCGTGGTTTCGCTCACTGATGACCCCCTGCGCGCTGGCGTGGGGGGATTCTAGAGGGCCGTGGGTCCAGACCCTCCAGTGGCGGTGGGGACTCAGCCGCGGGCGCGGACTGGCCGCGGCGCGGACACCCGGTGCGCGTAGTACAGCGCGAAGGCCCAGAAGGCGATAGTCAGCGGGTAGGCCTGCAGGCTCTCGCCGACCAGGGCAAGGCTGTCGTGTGCGGGCAGCAGGAGCGGGACATTGGTGATGCCCTCCTGCGCGAGCTCGATGACCGCCTGCTGGCGGAAGATCAGATACTCCGCGCAGACCATGGCCAGCAGCGTCAGCGTGACGCTCAGCGTCTGCGCCTGCCAGCCTCTCGCGCCGCGGGAGCCGAGGATCACGCCGCCTCCGACAAGGAGTCCGACGCCGACAGCCGGCAAGCTGACCTGGCGGCCGATCGCGGCGACGAGCACCAGCCACGCGGCGATGCCCACCACGGCGGCCACGAGGCCCAGGACGGCGCCCCATGCAAGACGGCGCGTGCCGCTCGTGCTGGTTCCCTGTGCCGCCCTGGCTTCCATCGCTGCTCCTCAACTGGATCACTGTGCGTGACTTTCACGGCATCGGCCGGCGGAGCGGGTCCCCTGAGCCGTTTGCAGGGTCCAACTGCGATTTGAGTACAACGGGCTAGTCCGCGCGGTGAGCTGCAGAATCACGGCCCGTAACCGCCTACACTTTGCGGCTGTGAGTTCTGATAGCGCCGCGCCGCCGCCCGCGCTCGTGGAGGCGCTGGTGCGCGCTCCGACGCTGATCTCCGCGGTCGAGTGGCATGCCGAGGCGACCTCGACCAACTCGCTGGCGATTGACGCGGCCGCTGCAGGCGCAGCGCACGGCCACCTGATTCTGGCAGGGCGGCAGACAGCCGGCCGCGGCCGGCGAGGTCGCCGATGGCATGACGCCCCCGGCGTCAGCCTCCTGCTGTCCATCGTGCTGCGGCCGAATGCCGCGCCGCACCGGCTGCAGATGCTGCCGCTGGTCGCGGGGGTTGCCCTCGCCGAGGCGGTGCGCCCGTTCTGCCCGCTGGCGGCGGTCGGGCTCAAGTGGCCGAATGACCTGCTGATCGACGGCCGCAAGGCGGCGGGCATCCTGGCTGAGGGCGCGGTCGACGGTGCGGTGGTGGTTGGGGTGGGGGTCAACGTCGACTGGCGCGGCGTCGAGCGCGACGAGGAGCTGGCGGGGGCCACGTCGGTGGCCGAGGCCTCGGAGGGGCCGGTCGACGCGTGGAAGGTTCTTGCCGGCTTTGCCGGGGTCTTCGGGCGGCGCTACGAGGACTGGGAGGCCGATCCGGCGCAGTTCCTCGATGACTACCGGGACTGGTGCGTCACGCTGGGCAAGCCAGTGCGTGTCGGCCTCGCGGGGGCCGCCGCGGGCGCGGGCCTCGAGGGGGTGGCTATCGGCATCGCGGAAGACGGCGCGCTGCTCGTGCGCTCGGGGATCGAAACCGTCGCCGTGTCCGCCGGCGACGTCGAGCACGTTCGCCCGGCCTGACCGGTGGCGACTCGGCGACATAGTGTCGCAATAACGGCACTCGCCGGTGGCAGCCGGCCGCGGCCCCCCGGGTTCCGAGGTTGCGGGCCGGCGCCGAGGCCCTCAGCGCGTGGTCAGCTGCCGTTGACCTCGAACTCCACTCGGAAGGTGACGGGCGGGTTGCCCTCGCCGCCCGAGGGGTCCGGCTCGATGGCCTCGACGGCCCACGTCCCCGGCGAGTCGGCGGCTGCGGAGAAGGTGTGCTCCCATGTGCCGCGCTCGCCGGATCCGGAGGTGGCGGTGGTGAACGTCTCCTCCGCAACGCTGCCGTCGGGGGCGATGAGCCGCAGCTCGACGGTGGCCTCGAACGTATTGGCTTCGCCCGAGGCGCTCACCGGGCCGGCCGCGACGGACTCTCCCCATTGCGGCGAGTCAATGGTCACGGGCGACAGCGCGAACAGGTCAGGCTCGATCGGGGCGGACCAGTCGAGGTGGCCCCAGAGCTCGGTCACCGGCTGGCCCTCGACCCGCAGCTCGACGCTCTCAACCCCGTCGAACTGCGCGGCGGTGTGGGCGAGCTGCTGAGCGAACGCCGCCTCTCCGGCCGACCCCGAGGCAGACCCGTCGCGGACCGCCTCGGACAGGTCAACGGTCAGCAGTGATCCGCTGATGTTCACGCCGAGGACTTCGGTGCCGTCCGGCGCCATCGTGACCAGGCTCGGGTTCAGGGTCTCTGCGGCGACCAGCTGCTCCATCGCCGCTCGGGCGACCGCAACGGTCGGCTCGGCCAGCTCATGTGTCTCAGGCGCCAGCACCAGCCGACCGCCGGCGTCAACAACGAAGAAGGCGGTGCTCTCGACGGCGCCAGATGGATCGGTCTCCGTGGGTGACGCGTCGGTCTCGGTGGGCGAGGCGTCGGTGGGAGTCGGCTCGGCCGTCGCGTCGTCTCCGGCAGGCGTCGTGGCTGTTGCCTCTCCGTCCGGAACGGTCGCAGGGCGCTGACCGCAGCCCGCAAGCGCCAGCAGCAGCGCGGCCGTCATTGCCGCCCAGGTCAACCGTTGCATGATCCTCACCTCTCGTCGCGCTGTGCATCGCGGCACGCGCAGTCCGGCGCTGTCTTCATGTGAGACGCCTAGGTCTGCGGGCGCGTTGCCGGCACCAAGGTGGCCAGTCGGACGGTTGTCGCCGTGTCCACCGATTACGGGCCGACCTGACCCGCCTTGATCTTCTCGAAAGTATCTCCCGGCGCGAGGCGAACAATCGAGGCGCCGCCTGATGTGGAGCCCAGCCCGCCGCTCAGCGGTACCTGAAGCACGTCCTCAGGTTCGATCTCCAGAGCCAGGAAGGCCAGCGGCAAGAGCTGATCCGCAGGGATGTCCGTCGCGGTGTTCGAGGTGAAGGTCGCCAGCATTCGCACTAGCTGCGGCAGATCGGACTGCTCGGCGCGCAGCTGGGCGTGCACGAAGCGCATGAAGTCACCGTGATGGCGCGTGCGGTCGAAGTCACCGCGCGGCTGGGACTTCCGGTCGCGCAGATAGGCCAGAGAATCCGGGCCGTTCAGCCGGGCGGGACCCGGATCGAAGTGCGATCCTGCGTCCTTCGAGTGCATCGGCTGATCGATGACGACCTCGACCCCTTCCATCTTCTCGGCCATGTTCTCCAGGCCGCGGAAGGTTGTGAGCGCCCAGTAGTCGATGCCGATGCCGGTGTACTCCTCGAGAGCCGCTTTCAGCTGCTCGGGACCGCCGTACACCAGCTGGGCGTTGACCTTGTTGCCGCGGACCAGCGAATCGCGTGGGAAGTTCACGATCGTGGCTCGCTGCGCCTCGGGGTCCACAGCAATCAGGTGGATGCCGTCGGCCCGGCCCTTCAGAGGGTCGCCGGGTCGCTGGGGCGGTCCGATATCCGAGCCGATGGCGAGGATGACCAGAAGCCCGTCGTCCTTCGTGAACCCGGGCCGCACGTCGGCGTGGAGACTGAGCGCGGCCACAGCCGCCCCGGCGAGGGCGCCGACGAGAACGCCGGAGGCGACGATGGCGGTGACCAGCCGTCTCATTCGCTGTCCTGCGGGTCGGTCTCGGATGGGCTTGGCGATTCCTCGCCGGCCTCGCCCGATCGCTCGGAATCCGGTGTCTGCAGCACAACATCGAGGCCGATGACTTGCCAGCCGCCGTCAGAAGGGAAGAACACCAGGGTTCCGCGCTGGCGCAGGGGGGTCTCGCCGTCGGCGGTGACGGCGGTCAGCCCTGCGTCGAAGGTGATGGTCACCGAATGCACCGTCGAGCCGTCGATCAGCACGCGAGGCTTGGCTGTCGCCTCGCCCGTCTCGGTGCGCTCGACCTGCAGATCCAGCGCCCCAAGTGCTTCGCGATCCTCGTCGGTCAGCGCCGCCAGCACCGTCGGCGACATCAGCGCATCCAGCGGCTCAGCCGTGAAGCGCGTGGCGGGCGACACGAACACCGCATCGAGATAGTCGCGTACCAGGCTCACGACGTCCTCAGCAGCCGCTTCGGCCGCCGCCACATCGGGCTCGGGTCGTTCTGCCCCGAAGACCCCGTTGTTGCTCATGCTGTACATGAACGCGTCCTCCTGCGTGAGCTCGAACGGCTCAGCGGGAGGTTGCGTCGGCGTCGGCGTCGGCGTCGGGCTGGGCGTGGCAGTCGCGCTCGCGCCTGGCGACGCCTCAGGCTCATCCGCGCCCCGCGTGCACGCCGTGGTCGCCGTCGCGCAGAGCGCCACGGCGACCACCCAATGCAACCAGCGGGCTCGCATGCCGGCTCAGAGTGCCCGCCCGAGTGCCGCGCAACAAGCAACTGGCCCCGTCCAGGCGGACGGGTGCCACCCGCACATCCCGCGCGCGGCACCGGTTCTGAACCCGTGCATTAGGCTGACATCATGAGCGAGCCGGAGACCTGCCCTCGGTGCGGCGCCGCGGATGTCCGCGTCGAGGAGGATGTCAGCGACGAGGTCACGGTGTTCGCCTGCGGCGAGTGCGAGTGCACGTGGGCCGTTCGCTCGCCCGAGCCCGGACGCAGCTGATGGAGATGCTGCGGTCAGTCGCCGACCCCGCATCCGAGGAGTTCCGCCGCAACGCCGACGCCCACACCGCGCTGGTGGCGGAGCTGCAAACCCGGCTCTCCCAGGCGAGGCAGGGAGGCGGGGAGAAAGCTCGCCAGCGACATTCCGATCGGGGCAAGCTCCTGCCGCGCGAGCGCGTCGACGCGCTGCTGGATCCCGGATCGCCGTTCCTGGAGCTGTCCGCGCTGGCCGCAGGAGGGCTTTACGACGGCCAGGCCCCCGGCGCCGGGCTGATCACGGGAATCGGGCGCGTGTCCGGGCGCGAAGTCGTGATTGTCGCCAATGATGCGACCGTCAAAGGCGGCGCGTACTTCCCGATGACGGTGCGCAAGCATCTGCGAGCGCAGGAGATCGCGCTGGCCAACCGGCTGCCGTGCGTGTACCTCGTCGACTCAGGCGGCGCCTACCTGCCCCTGCAGGACGAGGTGTTTCCCGACCGCGATCACTTCGGGCGGATCTTCTACAACCAGGCCACGATGTCGGCGGCGGGTATCCCGCAGATCGCCGCAGTGCTCGGCAGCTGCACGGCCGGCGGCGCCTACGTGCCGGCGATGAGCGACGAGGCGGTGATCGTTCGCGGACAGGGGACGATCTTCCTCGGCGGGCCGCCGCTGGTGAAGGCGGCGACCGGCGAGGAGGTCAGCGCCGAGGATCTCGGCGGGGGTGACGTCCACACGCGGATCTCAGGTGTGGCCGATCACCTGGCGGACGACGACGCCCACGCGCTGCGCTTGGTCCGCTCGATCGTCTCGACCCTGCCGCGGCGTGCAGCGCCCGAATGGGAGGTCGCGCCGCCCGAGGAGCCCGCCGTCGACCCCGCCCAGCTGTACGGGGTGGTTCCGCCGGATCCGCGAACGCCGTACGACGTGCGCGAGGTGATCGCGCGCCTAGTCGACGCGAGCCGGTTCCACGAGTTCAAAGCCCGCTACGGGACCACGCTGGTGACCGGTTTCGCTCGGGTGCATGGCCACCCTGTCGGGATCGTGGCCAGCAACGGCATCTTGTTCAGCGAGTCCGCGCTCAAGGCCGCCCATTTCATCCAGCTGTGCGACCGCCGGCGAACGCCCCTGCTGTTCCTGCAGAACATCTCCGGGTTCATGGTGGGCCGCGAGTACGAGGCCGGCGGCATCGCCAAGGACGGCGCGAAGATGGTGACCGCGGTCGCGTGCGCGCGGGTGCCGAAGCTCACGGTGATCCTCGGCGGGTCCTTCGGGGCTGGCAACTACGCGATGGCGGGGCGGGCGTACTCGCCGAGGTTCCTGTGGATGTGGCCGAACGCGCGGATCTCGGTGATGGGCGGCGAGCAGGCCGCGACCGTGCTGACCGCCGTCGGGCAGGATCCGGCGAGCGCCGAGGAGGTCCGCGAGCAGTACGAGCGCCAGGGGAGCCCGTACTACGCGACCGCTCGGCTGTGGGACGACGGCGTCATCGATCCGATGGACACCCGGATGGTCCTGGGCTTGGCGCTGTCAGCTTGCGCCAATGCGCCGCTGGCTGAGGCCGGGTACGGCGTGTTCCGCATGTGACGACATCGCCTGATGACTCCGCGGCGCGTCCGGCGCGCGCTGATCCCGGCGCCGTCGCAGCGCCCCCGCGGCAGGCCTCGCGCATAGGATTCGTCGCGTGAAGCAGGGCGCGACGATCCGCATCGACCGGGACCCGAGGGGTGTCGCGACCGTCACGATGGACCGGGCCGAGGTCCGCAACGCCTTCAATCCCGAGCTCATCGCCGAGCTCAGCGAGGCGGCGGGCGATCTGGCCGAGGATGACCGCGTCAGGGTGGTCGTGCTGACCGGCGCGGGGGACGTCTTCAGCGCCGGCGCCGACCTCGAGTGGATGCGCTCGCTCGCCGACGCGTCCATGTCAGACAACGTCGCTGACGCCGGTCGCATGGAGGCGATGCTGCGGGCCCTCGACGAGCTTCCCAAGCCGCTGATCGGGCGCGTGAATGGCCATGCCCTCGGCGGCGGGGCAGGGCTGGTGGCCACCTGCGACATTGTGATCGCCGTCGAGGGCGCGCGCCTGGGGTTCACCGAGGCCCGTCTGGGCCTGGCCCCCGCCGTCATCTCCCCCTACGTCGTTCGCAAGGTCGGCCGCTCTTTCGCGCGCGCGATGTTCATCACCGGCGAGCGCTTCACCGCCGAGCGGGCGCTGGCGGCCGGGCTGGTTCACGAAGTCGTGCGCGCTGCCGCGCTGGACGCTGCGGTCCAAGCTGCCGTCGAGCGCTGCCTGCAAAGCGGGCCCCGAGCGGTCGCCATCGCCAAGAGGCTTCCCGAGCTGGCGCTCGCCCCGCTTGAGGAGGTCGCCGCTGCTACCGTCGAGATCACCGCGAGGCTGCGGGCCGGCGACGAGGGCCAGGAGGGGATGGCGGCGTTCCTCGAGCGTCGCGCGCCCGCCTGGGCGCCCGAGGAGCCCTGATGTTCGCTGCCGTCCTCGTGGCGAATCGCGGCGAGGTCGCGGTCCGGATCATCCGCACGCTGGATCGGATGGGCATCCGCTCGGTCGCGGTTCACAGCGACTCTGACGCTGATGCCCTGCATGTGCGGCTCGCGGCCGATGCGGTCCGGATCGGGCCTGCGTCAGCGGCCGAGTCCTATCTCCGCGCTGACCGCATCATTGAGGCGGCCGCCGACGCCGGCGCCGAGGCGATCCACCCCGGGTACGGGTTCCTCAGTGAGAGCGCAGGGTTCGCGAGCGCGTGCGCAGCCGCCGGGCTGGTGTTCGTCGGCCCGCCTGCCGCAGCCATCGCCGCCATGGGGGACAAGATCCAGGCCAAGCGCACGGCGGAGCGCGCTGGCGTCGCCGTCGTCCCCGGCACGCAGGCTGATCAGATGAGCGACGACGAGCTCATCGCCGCCGCGTTCGGCGTCGGCTTTCCGCTGCTGATCAAGCCAGCCGCCGGCGGGGGCGGCAAGGGCATGCGGGCGGTCTCCGGCGCGGCCGAGCTGGCCGAGGCGATCGCGGGCGCACGGCGGGAGGCGCGGGCCGCGTTCGCGGACGACCGGCTGCTGCTCGAGGCGCTCATCCCGCGGCCGCGCCACCTCGAGATCCAGATCCTGGCCGACACTCGCGGCGCGGCGGTCCACCTCGGCGAGCGCGAGTGCAGCCTCCAGCGCCGCCACCAGAAGATCATCGAGGAGTGCCCGTCGCCGCTGGCCGACGCTGCGCTGCGGGAGCGCATGGGGACGGCGGCGCTGGACGTCGCGCGCGCCTGCGACTACGTCAGTGCCGGCACCGTCGAGTTCATTGTCCCCAACGACGCGCCGGAGTCCTTCTACTTCATGGAGATGAACACGCGCCTGCAGGTCGAGCATCCCGTCACCGAGATCGTCACCGGCGTCGACCTCGTCCAGGCGCAACTGGATGTCGCCGAGGGTCGCGGCCTGCCCTGGGCTCAGGCCGACCTCACGCAGCGCG
>DATKBU010000119.1:0-2197 GCA_035513815.1 Egibacteraceae bacterium | reverse complement strand
CGGGCGGTTCCGCTCGGTGCTCGTGCCGCTGGCGAACCCGGCCCGGGCAGGCGGACTGGCATCGCTCGCGAGCGCGCTCGCGCCGCAGCAGGCCGGTCGCGTCCTGCTGCACCAGGTCGTCGTCGCCAACGCGGAAACGGGCGAGGACGACCTGCGCAAGGCGATGCAGCAGGGGAACGCCGCACTCTCGAACGCGCTTGCCCGAACGCACCGGGCGGGCGTGAAATCGGAGATCCTGCTCACCGTGGCCAGCGAGCCCTGGTCCGAGATCGCCCGCATCGCGCGCGAGCAGGCGGTCACCAGCGTGTTGCTCGGGCTCGCACAGGCGCCGGCCGGCGAAGCCCCAGCCGACGCCCCGGGCGCGCCTGCGCACTCCATCGACCAGCTCATGGGGCAGCTCCACTGCAACGTCTCCGTCCTCCACGCCGTCGACGACTTCGACCTGGACCGCGTCCGTCGCGTACTCATCCCGCTGAGCGGTCACAACGATCACGACCGCCTCCGCGCTCGGGTCATCGGCACGCTGGCACGGAAGGGGCTGGATCAGCTCCGCTTCCTCCACGTCCTCGCACCCGACGCTCCGGCCGCGGCCGAGCGACGCGCCGCCGCCGCACTGCAGCACTACGTCCAGGACGAGGCTCGTGGCCGGGGCGACGCGCTCGTCGTGCGCGCGGAGGACGCGATCGCAGAGATCGTCGCGCAGACGAGCGGTTTCGACCTGCTCGTCCTCGGCGTAACCCGCCAACGCGGCGGGCCCAGCCGCATCGGAGTGCTGCTGGCACGCATGGTCCGCGAGGCATCGTGCCCGGTACTGATCATTTCGCACTTGCCCGCCCGCGGCGACCGGGGCGGACGACCATTCTGATCAACGTGTGTCGCGCGGCGGAACCGGCGTCCAGTCTCCTGCCGCAGTATCCGAGCGACGGATTCGCCCTCCGGAACGGGGCAGCCTGCCCGCGGTTCCAAATCAGATGAGCTGGTGCTCGTACGCGTACGCCGTAGCCGCCACCCGAGACGACACTCCCAACTTGGTGAAGATGTTGCTCACGTGACGGTCCACGGTCTTCTGGCTGATGAACAACTCGCGACCGATCGCCTTGTTCGTCTCGCCCGCGACGACCCTCCGCAGCACCTGCAGCTCGCGTGGCGTTAGCCCGTGGGCGGCTCCGGAGGAGGCGCGGCGGGACAGTGCGTCGATCCAGGCAACATCCGGCGTGGCGCCGAGCTGCTGGAAAGCGCGGCGCGCCGCGTCCAGCTCCATCTCCGCGGGCTCCCCGTCCCCGACCTCGCGGCAGGCGAGTCCGATGAGGACCCGGACACACGCGGTCTCGTACGGCGCCTCGAGCTCCCGCCATCCACTCCACGCCTGGCGCAATAGCACCAGAGCGGACCGCGCATCGCCCTCGGCGAGGAGGACGGCACCCTGCGCGTGGTCGGCCCGGGCGCGCAGGAATGGCGCGTCCAGTTCAACGGCGACGCCGTGAAGCTCATCCGCCGCGCCGCGGGCTGCCCGGACATCCCCAATCGCGAGCATAACCTCGACGTAGGCGGGAAGCAGCCCCGATCGAGCCCGGCGATCCGGAGTCTCGTCGGCCGCCCGTCGGATCGCCGCCTGCGCTGCGTCGGTCTGCCCCTGCGCCAGCCGCAACAGCGTCAGACCGGGCTCCGGCTTTCGCCCCCACTGGCTGGCTTGTCCGTATGCCTCCTCGGCCTCGGCGAACTCACCGCGCAGCCGGTGGAGCTCGCCCCGCTGATAGAGAGCCCCACCGACTGCCCGCTGGGGGGGGGGTCGCAGGAGCCATTCGCAGGCCTGCTGTACCTCGCCAAGCGCCGCCGGCCAGTCGCCGTGCAGCTGCAGGATCTCGGCGCGCCGCACGAGGCATTGCCCGCGATACGGGACCAGGTCCGGCTGGGACTCGCACCATTGCGTCAGCGCCGCCGTCCACTCCTGCGCCCGGCGCAGGTCGAAGATCTCGTGGCACCCCTCGATCACGCTGCAGTAGATATCCCCTGCTGCGAGCGGTGACACCTCTCCCGCCTCGACCGCGGCCATCGCCTCGTCGAGCAGCGCCACGCCCCCGTCCGTATCCCCCATCCGGAGCAGCGCGCGGCCCTGGCCGTGTCGCGCGAGAGCGGCCAGGTCCGGATCTCGGAAGCGCTCGCCGATCTCGGCCGCCTCGCTGAAGGTAGCGAAGGC
>DATKBU010000118.1:0-8062 GCA_035513815.1 Egibacteraceae bacterium | reverse complement strand
CGCGCCCAGGCGGAACGTCGCCCGGCCCTGCTCATCGGTTGTCGTCTCGGCGTGCACCGCATCCGGTGAGCTGGGCGGATCGCCGATCGTGATGAACCACTGCGCGCCGACGACTGGCTGGCCGCTGCTGTCACGGACCTCGATGCTCACCTCCAGCGGCGTCTCGGCGGCGAAGCTCGTCGGTCCGATGTAGGTTGCCGTGCCGTCGGTCGTCTGCACGTCGATGCGTTCGGGCGCCGCGGCGACGTCCTCGGCAGTCGGCGCGGTCTCCACGTCCTCGACGGCCGCCGCAGTCTCCACGTCCCCGACGGCAGCCGCAGTTTCGGCGTCCTCGGGCTGCACCGTCTCTGGGGCCGTCATGCGCGGCACGATGACCACCGCCGCGATGAGCAGCGCCCCGCCCAGCAGTCCGCCGATCAGCAGCGGCGCCTTGGAGCCGGACGGCTTCGCGCTAGCCCCGGCCGCAGCGGCTCCGCCGACCGCGCCGACCGACCGGGGGCGTTCGGCTGCGCGTCCGTCGGCGGGCGCTGCCGCCTCACCCGGGCGCACGCTCCACTGCGGGTACTGGCTGGACAGCAGGGCATAGTCGATATTCGTGAACCCCTTCCCCTTGTTCGCGTAGGGGATCAGGCTGATGATCTCCGCCGTGACGGCGCTGTTGTAGGCGTCGATCTCGGCGTGATGGGCTGCGCTGGCCTGGTTGTGGGACTCGACCGCCTCGTCGAACTCGCTGTTGGCCTCATCCATCCGCGCCTGCGCCCGCTCGAGTGCTGAGGCGGTCATCTGGGCTCTCGCCTCCAGCGCTGCGCTGTCCGATGCTGAGCCCCTCGCCGTCTCCAGCGCAGTTGAAGCCCGCGCCGCATCGTCGCGGGCGAACATCAGGTTCGCGCGGGCGGACTCTCGCGCCGCCGTGGCCGCCTCCAGGCGCCGGGAGGAGTCGACCCACGCCGAGCGGGCGGCGCTGTTCAGCGCCGGCTGCGCATCGGCCGCCTTTCGCTGCGCCGTGCGAACGACGATGTCGACCTCGGTCACGCCCGAGCCCAGCTCGCCCTGCTCTCTGGCGATCCGCTCGTCGGTGGCCGCCTGTATCGCCTCGTCCATCAGCCGGGCGCGCTTGGTCTCGAGGTCGCGGATCTGATCGGACTTGAGGGTGTCGGCGGTGATGTACAGGTGCTGGCCCGGGCGGATCGTCTCGTACAGCTGGTTGTTTCTGGCGGTGATCTCGGTCAGCACGCCGGCGCTCTCGGCGATGTTGCGGATGGCCATGCCGTAGATCTTGAAGAACGCGCCCAGGCCTGGGACGGCGTCGATCAACGGCCCGAGCTTGTCGGTGACCGCTTCGAACGCGTCGGCGAGCGCTTCGATCTGCTCGCGCGCGTCATCCGACGTCAGTCGCTCGCCGAGCTCCAGCGTCGCGGCGGCCTCGCCGACCTCGCCGAGTCCTTCCTTGACCTTCTCGACGATGTTGGCCGTGCTCTCCAGGCCGCCGGTCACTCCATCGATGAACTCCTTGACGTCGGGCTGGTCGAGCAGCTCCTCCATCTGCACGGTCATGTTCTTGAGATCATCGACGTAGCCCTCGATGTCCCCCTTGACCTCGCCAAGGTCTTCCATGGTGGCGTTGAGAAAGCCCTGGACCTGCTCGAGGTCGCTGCCGAACTCTGCGACCTGGCCCGAGCCGGCGGAGCCTGTCAGCTCGAGCAGCTGCCGATCGACCTCCTGCATCTCCGCATTGATCTCTTCGAGCGAACGATCGGGCATCGCCTCACCTTCCGTCACCGTCCCGCGCGGCGCCGTCCTCGCCGGACAGCCGGATCCGCCAAGCTGCATCGAGCCTGCCCGCAAGGCCCCCTGCCGCAAGGGGACGGCGACGCCGCAGAGGCGCCGCGGCCGCTGGCGCCCCCGGACGGCGAACGCCTCAGCCGCCTCGTCCGCGTCGCCCTCGAACCCAGCGCCGACCATCGTCAGCAGCCGTCCAAGCTCACCGGCTGGCGGACGCGGTGCGTGCGGAATCTGCGCGTCAGTCATGAGCCTCAGTCGGCCTGAGCATCGTCCACATCGGCGGGCCGCCCGAGTACAGCGGCTGACCGGGCACGACGACCTCGAATCCGTGCGCCTCGTAGTAGGCGACGTTGTCGAAATTGGAGGTCTCCAGATAGCAGGCGACGCCCTCTCGGTCCGCGCGAGCCAGCATCGGGCGGACCAAAGCGCCGCCGAGACCTTGACGCTGCGCGTGGGGCGCGACACCGAGTATCTCGAGATACCAGGCAGGCTGATCGGGGAACGCGGCCTCGATGCTGGCACCGAACCTCGACGCTTCGCGCAGCGCCCGGCCGGCGCGCAGCGACAGCGCCACGACCGGGAGCACCCCGCGCGCCCGCCGCTGCCACGTCATCGGGAACGTCCCCGGCGGCAGCCAAACGGCCACGGCGGCCACCTGCCCGTCCACCTCGGCGGTCAGCACCTCCCCGACGCGCGCGGCGTCTCGGACCGCGACGCCGATCAAGGCCTGCAGCACTCGCGCGCGGACCGCCGCATCGCCGATTACGTGAGTCCAGCCGGGATCATCCGCCAGCGCAGCGCACAGGACGTCAGTCGCTGCGCGCTCCTGGCCCGGGCGAATCGGGCTCGCGACCCAGTCGGGTCGCTGTTCGCGCTCAGAGCTCACTGGATCCTCCCGTGTTCGCCGCGCCCGATCGTTTGCTCGTCGAGGCGGTCGCCGATGAGCTTGCGGCCGCGCCCCCGGCAGGAATTGAACCTGCGACACGTGGTTTAGGAAACCACTGCTCTTCTCCACTGAGCTACGAGGGCAGCACCACAAGGCTAGCCGGGTCCAGGAGGCAGCTCTTGACGGCCGCGTGAGGATACGGCGGTCGATCAAAGGAGGCCTGATGGGCACCGCCGGAGACAGCGCCGGACAGGTGTGGCCGAACGGCGCGCCGGTTCCCGGCCATCGCGCCCGGCGCACTCGCCTGGTCACTGCCGAGGACATTCGGCTGTTCACCGAGATCAGCGGCGACCGCAATCCGCTGCACTACGACGAGCAGGCGGCCCGAAGCACCCGATTCGGCGAGATCGTCGTGCAGGGCGGGGTCACCAGCGCGATTCTCAACGCGGTCGTGGCCGAGGAACTTCCCGGGCCCGGCACGGTGTTCCTCGAAGTGAACTGGCGATTCACCGCTCCGGTGCGACCAGGCGATGAGATCACCGGCGAGGTGGAGGTCGTCGACGTGCGCGAGGACAAGCCGGTGACGAAGCTGCGAACGACCGTGCGCCGCGGCGACGGCGTCGTCGCGCTGGAGGGCGATGCCGTCTGCTACACGATGGCGCTGCCCTCGGATACCGCGCACAGATGACATCGGCCGTGCCCGACGCCGTCACAGCGCCGCCCGAAGAGGACCCGCCCGGACAGTGGGCGGCGCTGGCGCTGCTCTCTGGCGCGATGGTGCTGGCGATGACGACATGGTTCTCGGCTTCGGCCGCGCTCCCGCAGCTTGTGGCTGAGTGGCGCCTGTCGTCCACCGGCGCCGCGTGGCTCACCATCGCAGTGCAGCTCGGCTTCGTTGCGGGCGGGCTGATCTCCGCTGGGTTCAGCCTGGCCGACGTCATCGCGCCCAAGCGGCTGATCCTGCTCGGCGCGACCGGAGCGGCGACCGCGAATCTGCTGCTGCTCGCTGTGACGGGACCGGCCCCCGCGCTCGTCCTGCGCTTTCTCACGGGCATGTTCCTCGCGGGCGTCTATCCCCCGGCGCTCAAGGAGATGGCGACCTGGTTCCGCCGCGGGCGCGGCACTGCCCTGGGCATCATGGTCGGCGCCCTGACGCTCGGGTCGGCCACCCCCCACCTGGTGAACGGACTCGGCGGGGCTGACTGGCGCGTGGTGATCGTGGTCACGTCGACGCTGACGCTGGCTGGCGGGGCGATGACCGAGCTGACAGCGCGCGACGGCCCGTTCCCCTTTCCCAAGGCGCCCTTCGATCCGCGCCAGATCGGCCGCGCGCTGCACAACCGCGGCGTCCGCCTTGCGAGCGCGGGCTACTTCGGCCACATGTGGGAGCTGTACGCGATGTGGGCGTGGTTCGCAGCGTTCTACGCCAGCGCCCTGAGCGCCCGCGCCGCCACGGACCCCCAGGTCAGCGCATCGATCGCGACCTTCGCCGTCATCGGAGTCGGGCTGCTCGGGTGCTGGGCCGGCGGGATTCTCGGCGATCGCTGGGGCCGGACGCGCACGACCGCGCTGGCCATGGGAGTCTCCGGGACCTGCTCGCTGATCATCGGGCTCCTGCACGGCGCGCCGCCCTGGGTGCTGCTGACCGTCGGCCTCATCTGGGGCTTCTGGGTGGTGGCGGACTCGGCGCAGTTCTCCACCATGGTCACCGAGGTCGCCGACCAGAGCTATGTCGGCACGGCGCTGACGCTTCAGCTCGCGATCGGCTTCACGCTGACCGTGGCGACGATCTGGCTCATCCCGATCCTGCGCGACGCCCTGACGTGGCGCTGGGCCTTCGCGTTCCTCGCGCCGGGGCCGCTGCTGGGGATGCTGGCCATGCTCCGTCTCTCCCGCCTGCCCGAGGCGGCCGCGATCGCCGGCGGGCGAGGCTAGGCCGCTCGCCGACGGTGTAGGTTCGTCGTCTATCGCCGCTTCGCCAAAGGGGGTATCCGTGAAGATCGCCTACGTCTTCGCCACGTCCGGGCACACCGCGAGCTACAAGCTCGGCAAGATGATCCTCCCGCAGCTCGAGGACGGCAGGCACGGCGTCGAGGTCGTCGGGATGTTCTTCTTCGACGACAACAACTACGTGCTGCGCCGCGGCGACCCGATCGGCGACCGGCTCTCCGCGGTCGCGAAGGACAGCGGCATGCTGCTCATGATGTGCGATCAGTGCGCGCTCGAGCGCGGCCTCGCCGTGGGCGAGCCAGGCAGCTGCAAGGTCGCCGACGGCGTCGTCGAAGGCGTGAGCGTTGGCTGCTTCCCCGATCTGTACACCGCGCTCGCCGGCAACCCTCCAGACCACGTCATCACGCTGGAGGCGCGGCTCGGCACTCGCCGGCGCGTCCGCGGGTAACCCGCCGAGCCGTCAGGGGAGTGTGGCGATTGATGCAGCGATTCGCGTTTCGCTTCGACCGGCGATGGGCGCCAGCGCTGTTCCTTCTCGGCGTGACGCCCTATACCGCCAGCGTGGTCATCGCCGGCGATCGGCTGCGCATCCGATTCGGGCTGTGGGCCCTCGACACGCCGCTGGCCAATGTCGCGGGCGCGACCGTCACCGGCCCGTACCGAGCCATCAAGGCGATCGGGCCGCGCGGATCATGGGTCGACCGCGGCGTCAGCTACGGCACCAACGCCGAGAACGGGGTGTGCATTCGCCTCCACGAGCCCGTGGCGTCGCTGGACCCGTTCGGATGGCTCCTGCACCCAGGGGTGACCGTCACGGTGGCCGAGCCCGAGGCGCTCGTCGCTGCGCTTGAGGGCGGGTCTGCCTAGCGCTGGATGGAGCGGCACTGATCGCGCCAGGCGTCCCACGCCGCCCCGATCCCTCCGACGAACGCCCCCGGCTTCTGGCCGTACACCTGACGGGCCAATGGCTGCGCCGCGTCGTGCAGCTGGGCTCGTCGGCGCTCGACCACGGTGATCAGCGCCGGCGTGTCGGCGTCGACCTCGGCATCGCTTGGCTGCGCCTGCCAGCCTGCGATCCACTGTGACAGCAGCCATAGATCGTGGTCCTGCCCCAGCACCACGGCGAGCTCATGCGCCTGGTCGGCCATCGGTGTCAGCATCGCGGGCGATGCGGTGCGCAGAATCCGCAGCTGATACCACAGGTGCTTGACCTGCTTGCGCCATTCGTGCATGTGCTCGGCGTCGCCGCTGCGCAGCGCGTCGCCCAGCGCGGTGTGCCCGTCGCTGTAGACGCGCTTCAGCCCCGGGCTCAGCGCACCCCAGTCGTCCCGCTCGAACCCGCGGCTGAGGATGCGCAAGCGCGCTCCGGCGATGCGGTCGCGCACGTCGGCGACGACCTCCACGTCGCGCTCCAGCCGCTCCCTAGCCGCTTCCGCCTGCGCGGCCAGCTCGGCTCGCGCCGCGTCGAACGCAAGCGGGGCGAGCGCCCGCTGCGCCCGCAGACCGTTGAGCGAGCCCACCAGCACCTGCTGGTCACGCGACCAAGACAGCTGGCGCCCTGCATCGCGGAAACAGCGGTTCTCTGCCTTGTACGCCGACTCGCCGATCGTTCCGCGCACCAGCCTGAGGGCGGCTCGCACCTTCTTGAACCGCTTGCGCGCGTCCCATATGGCCTCGGCTCGCTCGCTCGCGGGCGCGGCCAGCCGACGGTCGGCCTTGTCGATCTGCTCGCAGATGATTCGTTTGAGTCCGTCGCCGACGCGCTCAGCCGACATCAATCGGTATGCCATCAAGCCCTCGTCGCGACGGGTGGTCCTCGCCTTCCGCCACAGACGATAAGCTCCATGCGCCGAAAAGGCTTGCAGCGCCCGGGCCGTCCCTCCATCATCTGAGGGGGACTGGGCCGGCAGCCGGCGGAGAGAGGGATCACGATGGCGAAGTTGGAGTTCGACGGTGTCTGGAAGCGCTACCCCGACGGCACGGAGGCTGTGAAGGATCTCAGTCTCGAGGTCGAAGACAGCGAGTTCATGGTGCTGGTCGGTCCCTCGGGCTGCGGGAAATCCACCGCCCTGCGAATGGTCGCGGGGCTCGAGGAGATCAGCGAAGGCAAGATGATCATCGGCGATCAGGTGGTCAACAACCTGACGCCGAAAGAGCGAGACATCGCCATGGTGTTCCAGAGCTACGCGCTCTACCCGCACATGACGGTCGCCGACAACATGGGGTTCGCGCTCAAGCTTGCCAAGACCCCGAAGCCGGAGATCAAGCGGCGCGTCGACGAGGCTGCCGAGATCCTGGGCCTCACCGAGTACCTGAACAAGAAGCCGAAGGCCCTCTCCGGCGGTCAGCGCCAGCGGGTCGCCATGGGCCGCGCGATCGTGCGCGAGCCCAAGGCCTTCCTCATGGACGAGCCGCTGTCGAACCTCGACGCCAAACTGCGCGTCGCCATGCGCGCGGAGATCGCCCAGCTGCAGAACCGTCTGGGCACGACGACCCTGTACGTCACCCACGACCAGGTCGAGGCGATGACGATGGGCGACCGTGTGGCCGTGCTCAAGCGCGGCGTGCTGCAGCAGGTCGACAAGCCGCAGCATCTGTACGACAACCCGGACAATCTTTTCGTCGCAGGGTTCATCGGCTCGCCGGCGATGAACCTCGCCGAGGGCATCGTGACGCGAGCCAATGGCAAGCTGACGGCCCAGATCGGTCGGATCAAAGTGGCCATCGACGATGATGCGATCCGCCGCTACCCCGGCGTGCAGGACGCCGTGGACCGCAAGGTGGCGATCGGGCTGCGCCCTGAGCACTTCTTCCGCCCCGACGGCTCCGTGCCGGAAGATTACCGGTTCCAGGTCGAGGTTTCCCTGGTGGAAGCGCTTGGCTCGGAGATCCTGGTGCACTTCGCCAGCGACGCCATGCCGATCCTGACCGAGGACACTCGCGAGGCGGTCGACGACGAAGAGGCGTTCGCGCAGATGGAGGAGGAGGCCAGGTCGGCCGGCGGCAGCCAGTTCGTGGCCAAGCTCGACCCAGGCGCTCCGCCGCGGCACGGCGAGATGATGGATCTGGCGTTCAAGAGCGGCTACCTGCACTTCTTCGACCTGGAGAACGGCGCCGCGCTCCGATAGGTTCCGTCCCGCCGCTTGCGGCCCGCGGGTTCGGCGCCGCGCCGAAGCGGGCGATCCCCGCGCTGCGCCTGCCCGCGGCAAAGACGCCGCCTCGGGGCGGTGTCGAATCGAGGAGGCTTGTGTGACTGTGCGCGCGCTCGTAGTGGGCTCGATGGTTGCCGATCTGTCGTTCCGCGTCCGCAAGCTGCCTGAGCACGGCGAGGTCATCGTCGCCGACGAGATGCGCATCTTCCGCGGCGGCAAGGGCTACAACCACGCGATTGCGCTCGCGCGCCTGGGCTGCGAGGTCACGATGGTCGGCGCCGTCGGCGCGGAC